>NZ_JABXHF010000025.1:0-53010 GCF_013393565.1 Virgibacillus sp. | reverse complement strand
CCGTTTTTGACATATGTATACGAAGATACCGTTTCATTTGAAAATTCAATCACATTATTAGGATAAGGAACAAAACGAGGATTCCCCTCCACATGATCATGATTTCCATAAGATAAAAACACGGTAATATTATATTGTTGAAGCGTTTCAAAAGCTCGTTTTAATCGAATTTGTGCTTGCAAGCTTTGTTGTTCATTGTCAAACAAATCTCCTACAAGTAATATAAAATCTACTTGATATCGAATCGCCTTATGAACCAAATGTTCCAAAGCTGTAAATGTACTTTTCCGTATTTCTTGAAAGATAGCTTCAGGTGCAGAAGCTAACCCCTTAAATGGACTGTCTAAATGCAAATCAGCCGCATGAATAAACGTAATTTCTTCTGACACATTTCCACCTCCATTTCCTTTACTATTTTAGCAAATTCATTATCAGAATGCACGTTCGTCAATTTGTTAGAATCACTGTCGCTCCCATTCCTAAAAGAATTCCTATCTCGTTCAAAAAACTCTAAGAAAACGTTGGTTTGGTTGACTACTTTTCAACAAATTCTCTTTAAAATTTTTGCTAAAACCCCCTATTCTTCATTCATACTTCCTTTTAGTGCGAAAAAGCTCTGCCTTAAAGCAGAGCTTCGACACATATTGTATTATTCTCAGTAATTTATTTTTCTTTTTTTGATAATGCTAGTGCTTTTTTTAAATCTTTTAGTGAACTAGATCGACCATACAGGAGAACTCCTCCACGGTACACTTTAGCTCCGAGAATCGCTAAAATAATGATGGTTCCAACTAAAAGACCGATAGATAAGGCAATTTCCCAAACAGGAATATCTAACATACCTACACGGAGAAACATAATCATCGGTGTAAAAAATGGAATAAACGAAGTGATTTTAATAAACCCAGCATCTGGTGTAGAAAGGCCACTCATTGCGATAACAAATGCGATAACAATCAAAAATGTCATCGGCATAATGATTTGTTGCGCATCTTCAATTCGACTCACCAACGACCCTAACATGGCTGCAAGTGTCGCATAGAGAAGATAGCCTAAGATAAAAAATACGATAGCATAAATATAAATCGATGTAGAAGCAGAGCCAATCCCAAACTGTGCAAATAGTTCTTTAGTTGCTTCATCTTTGGCAGTAATAAGCGCATAACCAGCACCTAAAAACAGAACTATTTGTGTTAAGCCGACTAATGCAACACCAATAATTTTAGCAAACATATGTGTTACAGGCGGTGCACTGGAAATAAGAATTTCCATTACTCGGGATGACTTTTCCGTTGCTACATCTGTAGCAATCATATTGCCATACATAATAACAGTCATGTATAACAAAAATAACATGATGTATACAATGCCGCGAGCTTGATTCAGTTCTTCTTCCGTTTTAGCTGATTCATCTAAAGCAATGGTATCAAACACTACCGGTTCATTAATCATAGCTAGTGTCGCTGGATCAACACCAGCTTGCTCTGTAGCATACATTATTTTCAGCTGCTGTAGCTGTTGCTCTAATGTCGTTTGTAAACTTGATTCGGAAATACTATTCGCGTAATAAGTTGCTTCTGGCAGTTGCTTTTCATTTTTACTCAAAAGGATAAGCGCTGCATAGTCTTCTTCCTCTACCGCTTGTTTTGCTTTTTCTTCTGTGTCCTCATAAAGCGCAAGTTCTATATCTTCATTGGCTTGTTCCACATTTTCGGCAAGTGGCTTAAATAGTTCATCTGTCTCATCAATAACAGCAATTTGATCTTTTTCCCCATCAGAAAAAACATCGATAATCGTTTTTATATTCGTTAAAGCAAATATAAAGATGAGTGTAATGAGTGTTGTAATGATAAATGATTTCGATTTCACTCTAGTCGTATACGTATGCCCTAAAATAATCCAAAACTTATTCATAGGAAGCACCTACTTTCGCAATAAAAATATCATTGAGAGACGGCTCTTCCAACTCAAATTTTCTTACAAACCCCTTACCTTGTATAGCAGTAAAAATTCCTTGAGACACTGCTTCATTTTCAATTTGTAACTCGCACCCATCCATAACGGATTTATATTTCGTAACACCAGGAAAATCTCTAAGAAAATCAACGGAAAAGTCAGCATAAACACTTAAGTTTTTCTTACCAAAGGAACGTTTTATCTCCCGTAATGACCCTTGAACGACTTGCTTGCCTTTATGTAATATGCATAAATGCTCACAAAGCTCTTCAACATGCTCCATGCGATGAGAAGAAAAAACAATCGATGTCCCTTTTTCTTTTAAATCCACCACTGCTTCTTTTAGCATTTCCACATTTACTGGATCCAGTCCGGAAAAAGGTTCATCTAAAATTAATAGTTTCGGTTTATGGATGACCGCTGAAATAAACTGAATTTTTTGTTGGTTTCCTTTGGATAATTCCTCAACTTTCTTATTTAGATATTCTGGAACTTGAAATCGATCAAGCCAGGATTTTAACTCTTTAATTGCTTCTGTCTTTCCCATTCCTCGAAGCCTCGCTAAATAAGTAAGTTGATCTTTCACAGTTAACTTCGGATAAAGTCCCCTTTCCTCAGGAAGATAGCCAATTAAATGACTCTTTTCATAATTAACTGCCTTTCCCTCCCACGATATGTCTCCAGATGTTTTGTCTAATAATCCTAAAATCATGCGAAATGTTGTCGTTTTCCCAGCACCATTTCCGCCCAAAAACCCATACATTTCTCTTTCAGGTATTTCCAAGGACAGCTGGTCAACAGCAGTATGAGTCCCAAATTTCTTTGTCACTTCTTTTAGTTGTAACATATTTCCTCTCCTCTCTAATCGTATATTTAGGCGTTAATATTCGCCTATTATTGCTAACAGTTTATTTGTTTTCCTAATCGTAATTGTATAGGTGCTTGAACCCGTTGCTTTCCTCAGGGCATGGCTTGATCCTCCTCACTCGCAAAAAACGCCAAGCTCATGCTTTTCCCGCAGGAGTCACCACATTAAGTTCCAAGCGATTGATTACCTGCTCCTACTATTACGGGATATATCAAATCCTTTGACACTTCTGAGATGTACCTAAATATTGATCTTAGGATTATTTGGAACCATTCATTCACTCCTCTAATAGCATATACGTAAAATAACGGCAAAAGATTCACATCATTCTACTTTTGATCTAAAATAAACGGAAGCAACCATAAAAGATCCACAATGTAATTGGAATATAATAGACATTACAATGAGATGCAGATAATAATAATTCAACAGCATCATAACAATATAGGCGATTAAAAGGACAAAAAAAGTAATATTCCAAGACTTCGCTTTTGCTTGGTTCATAATTTCTTTATGTCGTTCATCAAATAAACGTTTTTTTTGACCAATAGTTCGGGTGATAAAATAAACAATCGGAAGTAAAAGCAAATTTCCTACAAGAAATATCCAAATTACAATAGGTTTTTCGAGATATATGTCACTTAACATTCTCATCCCCCTCAAAAATAAAAATATCTTCTATGGTACAGTTAAATGTCTGTGCCAATTTATGAGCCAGTATGAGCGACGGTTTATATTTTCCTTTTTCTAAGGATATGATCGTTTGTCTTGATACTTTCAACTTATGTGATAAATCTTCTTGCGTCATATCAAACTGAATACGTTTTTCACGAATAAGTGTTTTCACTTTTCTCAACCTCATTAGTAAAGCAAACTTTACATTTATTATGGTGTCAAGAGAGACAGATTAGAAAAAAGATTATCATCCCCAATACCTCTCCCATCGTTTTATACTTTCTATGGATAAAATAGAAAGAAGGAGTTTACTTTTCTTTGTCGAATTAACACTATAGAGCCAAAGCACATTACATCAAGGATTTTAGTTAACACTGTTTTGAAATAGAACAGCTAGACCGACCCCTAAGACTTTAACATGTTATAAAGGAGAAAGATACCATGCGACATTATACGTTGACTGTGTTTGATCCGTCTGGAGAAAAGTTGTTAGATGAAACTTTTACAGCTACAAACGATGAAGAAGCGAAAGAAATCGGTACGGCTAAATTAGAAAAGGAAGGTTATTCCGAACATACACACCGTTGTGTTACACCAGATGCTAAACTTCTTTTGTTTCATCGTTGACATATGGAATACTAAAAACGTATCGTCTGTACGAAAATCTATAAAACTACACGAATAAACCGACCTTTTCATTTAACAGTCGGTTTATTCACCTCACCTAAATCCCTTGAAATTCGGGCTTTCGTTTATTTAAGAAAGCTTGTACACCCTCTTCGTGATCTTGTGTGTGTCGTAACTTCCACTGTGCCTCTTTTTCCGCTTCTAAAAAATCAAGAAGCGTTTCTTTTTGGTGTGAATGGTACATCATCTTTGTTTCCACCATAGATAGTATTGGTGTCTGTTTTAATTTATTTGCCAATTGAATAGCATATGGCATCACGCGTTCTGGCGCTAATTCATCGACCAATCCAATTTTTTTAGCGCTGCTAGCATCCATTTGTTGTAAACTCCAAATAAATTGTTTTGCCCTTTGCACTCCAATTCGCTCCTTTAACAGAAAATGCCCCCCTCCATCTGGAGCTAAACCAATGCCAATAAACAACATACCGAGCTTTGCTTCTTGCTGTGCTACAACAAAGTCCGCAGTCAATGCATAACTCAGCCCTAGCCCTACAGCTGACCCTTGAATAGCGCTGATTACTATTTTTGGCATCATAAATAGCTTCAACGTAATCTTACCAATTAAATCCATAATGGATGCAAAATCGTTATAATCTGCTAATTGATTCATCATGGAAATATCTCCACCTGAGCAAAATGCATTTCCTTCACCAGAAAGAATAACAACTTTATCATCATTTGCCTCCACTTTTTCAATCGTCGTTAATAACTCATCTAACATCTCTAAATGAAGCGCATTGTAACGTTCCGGACGATTCAAATGAATATACGAAATTCCTTCCTTACTTTCATAAATAACTGTCGTTCCCATTTCCACTCCCCCTTTGTTTTAACTACATAATAAACTTCATTACTTCCTTTTATTCGGTAAAGGTTTTCATATTCCTGCTTCATTTCTTAGAAAAACTTACCTTATTGTCAACGCTTTATGGGGGAAATAGTAATTTTTCTTACACTAAATGAACAAAGGCGCAAGCGCCTTTGTTGTGGTGTCCTATGCGTTTGCTTCAGGGCCGTAAAGCTCTTCTAAAGGTTTCGTAATAATCCGACTAATATCATTAATTACCATATTAAGCCGTTGTTCCTCTTCCATCAATTTAGAAATTGCTTTATGTTGCTGAACAACTTCAACAACTTGCCTTGCTTTTTCTACTTCTTCTTCCGATATTTCCTGACCTTGCATTTGTTTTTCTTGTAAAGTCATTTGTGTTTCCCGAAAGTTATCAAACATCTGTTTAGCAGATGAGTCGTTCATCACTTCATCATAAGCATGTTTTAAAGCCTTAAACTCTTCACTTTCACGGATTGCTGTTTCTAAATCATATGCACTATCATAAATATTTGGCAAAATTGTTCCTCCTTCGAATCACTTTCTCATTTACTATAACAAACGAAGCCTTTCATGTATACCGTTTGTTTTATAGACAGGCTATTAGGTATTTTATTTTTTAAACTTGTTTTTACTGCTATAATAAAAAAAACAGCTTCTTAAAAAGGGGTTTTCAACATGAACGAACGTCTGAAAAAAATATTTCCTAATCTTATTGTGGAACCAAAAGACGCCTCGCCAACATCAACTGTGTATAAATGGTTTTTATTACAAAATGGTACGAAAGTAGGTATACCTAAACAAGACTTAACAGATAAAGATATACATTTATTAGCAACATTTCTTACCCCTTACCGAGCCGATCTGCCACATCCCACGAAAAAAGAAATACGATGGCAAAGCATTGTCCAACAATCCATTGAACACGTTCCAACTGAGCCATTAACCTCTTACCGATTTGTTTATTTTTCTATGAAGGAAAAACAAATTGAACCGTTGATGTTTAAAGAATCGGTTCAAACATTATTCAATTATGAAATAGCCATTTTATGGAAAAACAGAAATGAAGGGGTATTTATTGAAGAAAAGATGGGAGCTCAGGATGAAAGCATTCCATATGAACAAATCATTGATGTATTAATGAATGACTTATCTGTAAATATACGATTTTTAGTTGGACCTTATTTAAATAGCTATCAACAAGCAAGTGATCAATATATGCATATATTAGCCTACGCGAAAACGGCGTTCAAATATGCACCTAAAGCCGTTTTAAAATATCAAGAAGCATTGCCCTACATATTGTTAGAACAAACGGATGACAAATTTCAACATCACTTGTCTGAAGTGGCTTTACAAGAATTTGCGACCGATAAAGACTTTTTACAAACAATACGTACTTTTTTACAATGTAATTTGAATATTTCCGTTACAGCCAAAAAATTATATATGCACAGAAATAGCTTACAATATCGAATAGATAAATTTATTGAAAAAACTGGAATTGATCTTCGACAATTTCACGAGGCCGTTACTGTCTATTTTGCACTTCTAGCAAACATGCACAAAGACGAATGATATCTTTGTGCATGTTTGCTGTTTTCGATTTCAAAACTTTTATTTATACTTAAGTTAGCTAATCAAACGCTTTCAATTGGAGGAATAGAAATGGCTGAACTACGCTTAGAACATATTCAAAAAGTTTACGACAAAAAAAATATTGCCGTTGATGATTTTAATCTTCATATCCAAGATAAAGAATTTATTGTCTTTGTTGGTCCATCTGGTTGTGGTAAATCAACAACACTTCGTATGATTGCAGGATTAGAAGAAATTTCCGATGGTGACTTCTACATTGACGATAAGAAAATGAATGACGTAGCACCTAAAGATCGAGATATTGCAATGGTATTTCAAAACTATGCGCTATACCCTCATATGAATGTCTATGACAACATGGCATTTGGCTTAAAGCTAAGAAAATTTAAAAAAGATGAAATTGATAAGCGTGTAAAGAACGCTGCAAAAATATTAGGGCTAGAACCTTACCTGGATCGTAAGCCAAAAGCATTGTCCGGGGGACAGAGACAAAGGGTAGCGCTAGGAAGAGCTATCGTTCGTGATGCAAAAGTATTCTTAATGGATGAGCCTTTGTCCAACCTTGATGCAAAACTACGTGTTCAAATGCGTGCCGAAATTCAAAAGCTACATCGTCGCTTGCAAACAACTACTATTTATGTTACACATGATCAAACAGAAGCGATGACAATGGCAACACGACTTGTTGTTATGAAGGACGGAATTATTCAACAAATTGGTGCCCCAAAAGACGTTTATGACAATCCTGATAATGTATTCGTCGGTGGTTTTATCGGATCACCTTCTATGAACTTCTTTACTGGAAAATTATCAGAAACACATTTTGAAATTGGTAATACGAAAATTGCAGTTCCTGAAGGTAAATTAAAACCATTACGTGAACAAGGATATATAAATAAAGATGTTACATTAGGTGTTCGACCTGAAGATATTCATGATGAGCCGGTGTTTATTGAATCATCTCCAGACACAAAAATTACCGCTACCATAGAAGTGGCTGATTTAATGGGTGCTGAAACCTTCCTTTATTCCAAAATTAATGAGCAAGATTTCATCGCTCGCATTGACTCAAGAACAGATATTAATGTCGGCTCCAACATTGATTTAGCACTTGATATGAATAAAGCGCACTTTTTTGATATTGAAACAGAATTGCGTATTCATTAAGAACATAGGCACGGAGCATCCGTTTAGCAACGTAGCGACTGGTGGAACAAATTAACGCCACTAAAACAAAGGCGCAAGCGCCCGACTAGCAACGTAGCGACTGGAACGAATTAACGAAAGTTTTAGGAATCATGCTCCTGCTACAGAAGTATGCTGGTGCTCTTTGGCAAGCCCGTCTTTAGTCGGCCTTCCTATTTAGAACGAACCGATGATGACTTGTCGTAGGGCAATGGAGTGAAGTCGCCTATTTGCTGGGAGCTGAAACCGGACGTCGCTATTCGGTTATTTCGTTATACAAAAGCACCCCATTTTATAATTTCTTATCTTTTAAAAATAGGGAAAAGCTTCTTTTATGAGGCTTTTCCCTTTTTACCATTCATATTTATGCTTTTGGTCCTAATTGTTGTTGTGCTGTTTGCACAAGTCGTTTCGTAATCTCTCCTCCAACTGATCCATTAGCACGAGAAGTAGAATCTGGACCTAAATTCACACCAAATTCTTGAGCAATTTCATACTTCATTTGATCAAGAGCCTGCTGTACACCAGGAACGACTAGCTGATTTGAACTGTTTCTAGCCATATTTATCACCTCCTGTACCTTTAGTGTGAGCAAAATTTCTTTACTTATGATGAAATAGAGTTGGTAAATAATAGGGTTGTTTTTTATAAAGTGGATATGTAATTAGACCCAATAGCTATGTATTTGTTTCGTATAATCTAAAATGCTGTTCTTATACTATAAACTTTTAGACTTTCCTATAGTAGAACAAAGGCGCAAGCGCCCGGTTAGCAACGTAGCGAGTGGAACGAAGCAACTAAAGTTTTAGGAATCACGGTGAGGAACGAACCGATGATGACTTATCGTAGGGCGATTTCGTGAAGTCGCCTAGTTGCTGGGCGCTGGAGCCGGACGTGGCTAAATAACTTAGTAAGTTTATCCACAGCGTGCAAAATTTTTATAATTTCCTAGACTAAAAAAAGCTGTTGCACCATCAGACATCTGTGGTGCAACAGCCGATTTTTCATTTACTTTGGATAAGTCATTTCCTTAGGATTTACATATTGTTCGAACTGTTCTTCGGTAAGTAAGCCTAATTTGACTGCTGTATCTTTCAATGTTGCATTATTTTCAAAAGCAGCTTTGGCTATTTTAGCTGCATTCTCATATCCAATATGTGGATTTAATGCTGTTACTAACATTAAAGAATCTTTTAAGTTTTTGTCAATATTCTCTAAGTTCGGTTCAATTCCTTTTGCACAACGATCATCAAATGATAATATGCTATCTGCCAGAAGCTCACAAGATTGTAAGAAATTATATGCGATTACTGGTTTGAAGACATTTAATTCAAAATTACCTTGACTAGCTGCAATACCAATAGTTGCATCATTTCCCATCACTTGGGTAGCAACCATCGTAACTGCTTCGCTTTGCGTTGGGTTTACTTTGCCTGGCATGATGGAACTTCCTGGTTCATTCGCTGGAATATTAATTTCGCCAATTCCACATCTTGGTCCACTAGCAAGCCAGCGCACATCATTAGCTATTTTCATTAAATCACCAGCCAATGCCTTTAAAGCGCCATGTGCATAAACAGACTCATCATGACTCGTTAAAGCGTGGAATTTATTCGGAGCGGAGATAAAGTTTTTACCGGTAGCGGCATTTATCTGCTTACACACTCGCTCCGAAAATTCTGGATGAGCATTTAAACCTGTACCAACAGCGGTGCCACCAATTGCTAATTCTTTTAAATAAGTAGTACTTTGCTCGATCATCATTTCTGATTTTTCAAGCATGCGGTGCCAGCCGCTAATTTCTTGTCCTAACGTTAGTGGCGTAGCATCTTGCAAGTGAGTCCGGCCAATTTTCACAATATCTTGATAGTTGTCCATCTTTACTTTAAGTGTATCTTTTAATGTACGTAAAGCAGGTAGAACTTTATCCTCCAGCTTCAAAACAAATGCTATATGCATAGCTGTAGGATATGTATCATTGGAACTTTGAGACTTATTCACCTCATCATTAGGATGTAAAGTCCATTCACTTCCTTGTTCTTTCAACCATTTGTTCCCTACATGTGCAATAACTTCATTCACATTCATATTTGATTGTGTACCGCTACCTGTTTGCCATACTACCAAAGGAAAGTGTTCTGTTAATTCCCCTCGAACAATTTGATCTGCAGCTACTTCAATTGCTTCCGCTTTTTTTGGTTCCATAAGACCTAGTTCTTTATTTGCAAGAGCTGCACTTTTTTTTAAAATCGCAAACGCTTTAATTATTTCTAATGGCATTGTCTCTTTACCAATAGGAAAGTTCTGTTTACTTCTTTGTGTTTGCGCTCCCCAATATTTTTCTTTTGGTACATGAATTTCTCCAAGCGTATCTTTTTCTATACGATACTCCATTGTACATATCCTCCCTATGTTAAATACTCCATTTCTATTGTATCAGAAAATAGCTTAAATTTAATTATAAAGCCTGCCTACATTAACAAGGTTTTTAAATTTATTCTGGATATAAAGTGTTGTAAGACTACCACTACAAGATATCTGGGTAAGTAAAAAATAACAATACCTTAATCCCTTTTTTATAAAAGGTCTAAAGGTCATACCTGTTGGTTACAAACAAAGGGTTGGAAATAAAAGAAACCGCGCTGATTACAGGTTTACTTTATACATTTGTTTTTTACACTTATAGGAAAGTATTAAATTAGAAAAACTTGGCTTATCGCCAAGCCCTGATGGCGAAAGGCGTAGTTTTTCTTATACTATAAACCTTTAAACTTTTATACTTTCCTATAGTGGAACAAAGGCGCAAGCGCACGGTTAGCAACGTAGCGAGTGGAACGAATCAACTGAGATAAAGGAATCAGGGTGAGGAACGAACCGATGAATGACTTATCTTAGGACAATGGAGTGAAGTCACCTAGTTGCTGAGCGCTGGAGCCGGACGAGGCTATTTCGTTAAATCCGTATGCCAAAGCAACAAATTTTATATTTTTTCTTATCTTTTAAAAAAACAAAACTTTCTGGTGACAAGCCAAGTTTTTCTATAGGACACAAAATTGTACGGGCTTTTTATTCCCTTCTTTGAAGAATATCTTTTATAATATGTAAAAGATGCCTTCCATAAATTTTATGCACAGTAAGGATATTTGCTTTTGTTAGAGAATACTTTAAAGGAGGATTCAATCGTGCCCAATATTTGGACTCATATTATGTTTTGTGAAGAAATGGCTGATGCGGTAACAAAAACACATCAATTTCCAAGTTACGAACCCATGATGAAATTAGGCGCCCAAGGGCCTGATCCTTTCTTTTATCACCGTTTTTGGCCATGGATGAAAGAAGGAAAAGCTCAAGAAATAGGCTTAGCATTACATGAAACAAAATGTGGGCCATTTTTACTTGATTTAATACACACAGCTAAAAGAAAGGATAACCAAGTAAAAGCTTATGTATTTGGCTTTATTACACATCATATATTGGATCGCAATACACATCCATACATTCATTACTACGCAGGTTATGAAGGGAATAAACACCAAAAATTAGAAATCATTATTGATACGTTGATGCTGCATAAGTTCAACAACTTAAAGACATGGAAAACGCCGGTTTATAAAGAAATTGACGTTGGAAGAAAATTAGATAAACAAATTGTTCACTTACTTTATCAAATAATTAATAAACACTATCCAGAATTAAAAGCAACTCCATTCTATATTCAAAAATCATATAAAGATATGAAATTAGCCTTAAAAATATTATCAGATCCATATGGGTGGAAGAACCGTCTTCTCCCTTCCCTTATTTCATCCTATTCTCATCAACAACCAGTGGAAAATAAGAAGGATTATTTAAATGAGCAAAAAAATACTTGGTATCACCCCGCAACAAGAGAACCAAGCAACAAAAGCTTTATTGAACTATATCAACAGGCAAAAGCAGAAGGGGTAAAAATTTTAACTACTGTTCATAGTTATTGGAAAGAACAACATGATGAGCTGTATCATGAGTTAGCTCTTCAAATTGGCAATATATCTTATGATACAGGCAAGAGTCTTGCGCTAAAACTAGCCAACCAATATGCTGATCCAATCGTATAGGTACATATCATGCACTTTGCATGTAACTATTTTAGTAAACCCCAGCTTCTGAAGCGGGGTTTTGCCTTGCAGCGTCCGCAATACCTTTTTCTATATTCACAAACCTTAATAAAAGGATACCGCCAATGAAAAAGACGAGTAAAGAGATAATTCCATAACGGCTTGATCCTAAAAGCTGCCCCACAAGTCCAAATAAGAACGGCCCAAAAATAGCAGCAAACTTAGAGGAAATACCGTAAAAACCAAAAAACTCAGCGTGCTTATGTTCCGGGACCATACGACCATAAATCGATCTACTTAATGACTGTGCTCCCCCTTGTACAACCCCTACACAAATAGCAAGCAAATAAAAATGCAAAGCTGATGTCATGAAATATCCAAGTAATACGATACCTGTATATGCATATAAAGAAATCAACAAGGCTTTTTTTGCAGTTATTTTACTCGCAAGCCACCCAAAGAAAAAAGTACAAGGAATGCCTATAAATTGAGTAATTAATAAAGCTACAATTAAACTGTTTCCATCTATTCCAATGTCTCTTCCATAAATGGTAGCCATTTTTATAATAGTAGAGATGCCATCATTATACATCCAGAAAGCTAATAAAAAGATTAATAATTGCTTGTATTGTTTTATATCTTTAAATGTAGTAACAACTCTAGAAAAACCAATAGCTACATACGATTTATCCCTTTTTACAACTTGTTTCTTTTCTTCGTGAATATTACGAAAAAGTGGAAGTGAAAATAAAAACCACCATATTCCGACGGTTACAAAAGCTAGCTGACTCGCCGCTGTAGCATTTGCAATTCCAAACCAATCAAACTTTAAAATCATTAGTATGTTAATCGCTAAGAGCACTCCGCCACCTATATATCCCCAAGCAAAACCTGCAGCAGACACTTTGTCCATATCGCCTTCTTTGGCGATTTCAGGTAAAAATGCATCGTAAAAAACATTCCCCCCTGAAAACCCAATCGTTCCAATAATGAGTAGTATAGATGCAAATATGTAGTCTCCTTCACCAACGAAAGCAAGTAAAATGCTAGCGATCATTCCCATATATGCAAAAAACTGCAAAAAACGCTTTTTCGCAGCTGAATAATCACTAATTGCCCCTAAGATTGGTGCTAAAATAGCTACGATTAACACAGCAATAGATTGAGAATACCCCCAAAAGCTAGCCGCTAAATCTTGATTTGCACCAACTGCTGCGACATCATAATAAAAAACCGGTAAAACCGCCGCCATAACCGTTGTTGCAAAAGCAGAATTACCAAAATCGTAAAGCACCCAACTAAGGGTGGTCTTTTTCTTCATTTTGCTTCAACCTCCTTTTCAATTAGCATAACAAAAGTACGAATGAAAACGTCGGTTATTTACAAAAATTTAACACTTCTATCCAAAGTAACATCTCCTTTCAGGTTATAGATATATTTTTCTTGTTCTTATGCAGGACTTTATTTTTATTGTAAACCATGTTTTAATACATGAACAGTTATATTTATACAATATTCTAATGATTTTGTTTTTACTCATATTTTAACAATGACGTATTATAAATGGAAATTTTTTGTACGATTCGATTTTTTGCTATTGACCTTAGAGTAACTCTAGGGTATATACTATAAGCCAAAGACGTACGATAATACGACAAATTGTAAACAGACAACGGAATAACACATCTACGAGGAGGTCCAAGATGAAAGATACATACTCTATTGGCGAAGTAGCAAAACTGCTTCAAATCTCGATTCATACCATTCACTATTATGAAAAAGTTGGTTTACTTCCTAAAATAGATCGATTAGAAAATGGTTACCGTTATTTTGATACAGAATCAATATTACGCTTAAAAGGTATTGTTTTGCTTAGAGCGTGCGGAATGTCCATAGATAATATCTTGAAAATTCATCAAGATAATTCTATTGAAAATAATCTTGATTTAATGCTAGATACATCTAAAATGCTGGAAAGTCATATTACGGAGCTTCAAAATATAAAAAGAGAGCTGGATGAAGCAATTATTGCCTCAAAAAATTTCCATACTAAAGCTAGCTCTTCGATTGTAATGGAAAAAATTACAGGGTGGTTTAACCCTTACTTTAACAATGAAATTTCTCTAACTGATTTTTTAGAGGATGACGATACAGCTTGGCTTCTCCAAGATGAAGAATTTGTTATGGGAAAAATAAACGCATTACAAGAATCGGAAGACTCCCTTTCACTGGAAGATCAGTTATATTTATGCTGTTACTTTTCATTTAATAATGAAGAAGCAATCGAACAATCCTTAAAAAAGTTGCTCGCTTATGCGGCAAATAAAAAGTATAATACGAAAGATTATGCTCTTTTGACGGTATTGTCGAAACCATCCATTTCCCTAGGGCACCATTTAGCAGGACGCCTTATGCTGGCATTACACAATTAAATTATTAAAGGAGACTATAAAATGTATACGATTAAAAAAGGGTTTGAGGAATCCAATAGACAAAGAGCAGCAAAATTATATAGCGAAGCTTTTGAGCGAAAATTTTCCAAAGTCGTGGGTAATAGAGAGGTTATTGAAGGTCTACTTGAACAATGTATGGATTCTCAGTTTTGTTTTGGTGCCTACAACGAAAACAACCAATTGGTAGGACTAATGGGGTTTCACATTGACAATCAAGCTTTGATAAAATTAAAGATTTCTAGCTTCATTAAAACATTTGGTGCTATTCGAGGGATCTATAAAGCATCTTTATTACAATTGCTTTTTAATCACAAATCGGACAATGCCAAACAATTACTAATGAACGGTGTTGCTATTGAGTCTACTTATCGTGGCAGAGGCATCGGTAGTCAACTTTTCGAAGCGTTATTCACCTTTGTAAAATCAGAAGGGTATGAAAGTATAAAATTGCACGTTATTGATGAAAACCCACGGGCTAAAGCACTCTACGAACGGCTTGGATTTGTACAAAAAAAACACGAAAAAATGCCTCGATGGGCGGCAGATTTATTTGGTGTAAGCGGATTTTCAGCAATGGTATTACC
Organism: Virgibacillus sp.; assembly: GCF_013393565.1. Lineage (NCBI taxonomy): Bacteria > Bacillati > Bacillota > Bacilli > Caryophanales > Bacillaceae > Virgibacillus > Virgibacillus sp. The sequence goes on along the minus strand of NZ_JABXHF010000025.1, from coordinate 38,077 downwards.
AATACGCGAAAAGGAAAAGAAATGAACATTCGTGCAAAACTTACATTAGGCGTAGGTATTGGCGTAATTTTAATTGTTGTTTTCCTTATTTCTCGGTTTAATGAATTCGAGATTCAATCCCAACAGGAAGTTCCTATGAAGTTCCAAGCTTCTGGAGTAAAGTTATCCGGGTCGTTATATTTACCTAAGTCCCCCCCACCATATGATGTTGCTGTGTTTATACATGGAGACGGACCACAAAATCGGACTTCAAATGGGGACTATGCATTTATAATGAACGCTTTATTAAAAAACAATATTGCTTGTTTCTCTTTTGATAAAGCAGGGATAGGAGACTCTGAAGGCGATTGGCTCTCTCAAACTATGGAAGATAGGGCAAAGGAAATTGAATCTGCTATGCAAATGCTTCGAAAAGAAACGCAAGTTAATACCATTGGCGTTATAGGGTTTTCGCAAGGCGGATGGGTAACATCTGAACTCGCAAAAGATAAAACGAAAATGGATTTCATGGTCGTTATTGGTGGAGCTATCGATTGGATGGAGCAACACATTTACTATGAAAGTCATATCGCCAATCAAAAAGGATTTACTAAACAGGAAAAGCTGGCATATTTAAAGGATATTAGAAAATTAGATACTTTAATTGCACAAAACGCGTATGAAGACTACGTGAATTTTGTAAACCAAATGGCTTATGGAAAACCTATGTCAAAAGAGCGTTTTCAATTTGCTTATCTTAACCACGAGGCAAACGCAACGGATGGTATAAAAGATATTCAAGTACCTTTTCTTGGATTATTCGGTGAAAACGACTTAAATGTGGACGCACAAGAGAGTTATAACACATATAAAGCGATTTTCAATGATATGGGCAAGACAAATTATGAATTGGTGATGCTACCGAATGCTACTCACGAACTTTTAGATGCTAAATATAATACACAACGGGAAGACTTGACACGTGACGCTCTTTTATGGGGAGATCGGATTTATGCGGATGGGGCGCTGTTTACGTTAGTAGATTGGATCCAAAAGACCGTAGATTAACATTCAAAAGAAGGGCATATTCAACGTTTAATTTACCTTTCCATTCATATCTGATAAAAATCACCAAAAAAGCCGCCCTACCAAACTGGCAAGGCAGCTACATTTACTAATTATTCCCAAAGGAAGGTTTTATACGCTTTACTCCATTTCACAAAAGCATTTTTATTCCCTTCATCAATGGAACGATTAATTTGTTTCTCAAGATATGCCTTATTATAATTAAAACATATTTCATCCAAAAGCAGACGACTAGACAATCGCAGTTCAAACGTAATTTCTCGTTTCGCTTTTACCTTTTTTCCATTGTATCGAAAGAATTGGTATACAATCTTCTGCTTTTTCATGGAACACTTCCCCCTTGTTCCTTTTCACTATTATCCTAAATTTTTAGAAAAATTTCAATAGGTAAGTGACGAAAAAGCAAAATTTCCTCTTTTTCCCTAATGAAACATCCTTCCACTCACTCAATACATATAGTTGCATGCTTCAATTTTTCTCTAGACTCACCAGCAACGCCTTTGGTAGAATCTTAAAGGTATAGTTGGGGACTTTCGAATAGGGAAAGAAGTTGTTTAAAGATGTATCGTTCACATATGTTCAGCTGAAACTAAATCGTACATCAAACGTGCAGTTATGTGCCAGAAAACAGGAGGTCCGTATAATGAATCATTCGGATAACTTAAAAAAGGGAGAAAAAGGGGCTTGGATAAGCATCTTTGCATATATCGTATTGGCTGCTAGCAAATTAGTAGTTGCTGCACTTGGAAATTCTGAAGCTTTACGTGCCGATGGATTAAACAACGCATCAGATGTTGTTGCTTCCATAGCTGTTTTAATCGGTCTAAAAATATCTCGCAAACCACCAGATGAGGATCATCATTATGGGCATTTCCGAGCAGAAACGATTGCTTCTTTATTTGCTGCTTTTATTATGATGTTAGTAGGAATTCAAGTAATTATAGAAACAGTCCAATCTATCTTAAAGCAACATTATGTCCAGCCTGATATGCTAACAGCTTGGACAGCACTAGTAGCTGCTATCATCATGTTTATGGTTTATTTTTACAATTTACGTCTTTCCAAAGCTGTTGCAAGTTCTGCATTATATGCGGCTGCTCAAGATAACCGCTCCGACGCATTAGTTAGTATTGGTGCTTTTATCGGCATTATCGGTGCTCAGTTTGGCTTGTTTTGGCTAGACCCAATAGCAGGATTAGTTGTAGGTTTTATTATTTGTAAAACAGCTTGGGATATTTTTAAAGATGCTACACATACATTAACAGATGGTTTTGATGAGAAACAAATAGAAAAAATAAAATTAAGTGTATTAAAAGACCCTGATGTAAAACAGTTGTATGATATTAAAGGAAGAATTCACGGTAATCAAGCATTTATTGATATTACAATATTGGTTGACCCAAACCTTAATGTAGAAGAAAGCCATGCTATTACCGAACGAATTGAAAGATATTTATATAAAGAACACCATATTACTCATGCGCAAATTCACATTGAACCTTACCAAACTTTTTAGAAAAAATCGATCATTTTTAAATTAAATCTTATAGGTTCTCCACAGAAGAAAGTAAAAGGTTTAAAATTGACGGTGGGGGGAATGTTCTTCTGTATTGCTTACCCCATCCCCTATGTCTTGTTACGGTGTCAGTAGTAGCACATTGTTCCCCTGTCTAGTTCTGTAAGAGAAATTTTTGAGTGGTGGGTTTTTGCATGTTACGCACTTCTACCCTCACCACAAGACATGGCATTTTTTAGAGGAAGGTCATGTATACAAGCACATACATAAGCTCAAAAATAGACCTACCTCCAAATTCAAAAACCGATAACCCATGAGAAAAAGGCAGTGAGAAAAATTGCACCATAAAAATAAACGCCATGCTTGATGCTTGCTTTTTTTGGATACATAGCTGTAACTGCAAAAATTTCATCTGTTAGCCCCATCGACATGGGAAGTTTCCATTTTAATATCATAAAAGACAAACTCATGAAAATTGAGCACAATTAATTCAAGTGCTCCGGCTCCTACCGCTATCATATTCTCCCCCATAAATTGACTAGCTCCAGCAAACACAAGCACGCTCACTAATGTCCATTCTGTTAGCGACGCCCCTGCCTGTTTTGCCAATTCACCGTATGTAATTGCTATTGGAATATATCCAACCATAATGGGAAAGCCCTTAACAAACCTCTTTGTATCATAGCTGATGAGATTCATTATATACTTCTGTATATTTTGTACCTAATACGTTCCCCCCCCCAAAATATAATTCTTGCTATTATACCTTAAAGTAAATAAATTAAAAAGATTAACTTCTGTATATTTTGTATTGACAAAATTGCAATTCACAGTTATATTCAATAATAATCTTCAAAAATTATTTTGTTGCAACAATGATTTTTGAAGAATTTGGCTATAGTGTAAAAATAAGCGTGCACGCTTCATTTGAATGGACACAGAATTTTTAAACATCAAATATGACTTACCTGAAAACAACATAATACAACCTTGAATGATTTAGTAGACATTTTCTGAGCAGCTATGATAGAGACAGAGTGGTTGGTGTAAACTCTGGCAGGAATTTGATCGAAGTACACATTCGCTTGTAAAAGGTAGAATAAATCGAGCGGCTGGTGTATATACCAGCAAGTTGGGTGGTAACGCGGAGTTAAGCTTCGTCCCTTCATTAGGGATGGGGCTTTTTTGTATTTAAATAATGCCTTTTTCGCATTAATACGATTATATACATCTAACAATTATTTGAAAAACTTGGCTATCGCCAAGCCTTGATGAAGATAGCCTTGTTTTTTCTTATACTACAAACTAAAAATCTTATGCTTGCCTATGGTGCAAAAAAATAACTTCAAAGACAGACAGAAAGGAATGATAATCATGTTTCCAATTCAACCAAAACATCAACCAACTTTAGTAGGTGCCATTGCATTTTTTATTATCATTGTTAGTTTAATTAGCTTCTTTATTATTAAGTTGGGGACAAATCCACATATTCCAATTATTTTAGGTATTTTTCTATTACTTGCCTACGGTCTTATTCGCAAGATATCGTTTATTGATTTACAACATGGTCTAGTAGAAGGTGCTAAAACGGGAATGGGTGCTGTATTTCTATTTTTTGTCATCGGTATTCTAATTAGCAGTTGGATGATTAGTGGCACTATTCCAGCACTCATTAACCTTGGCTTTTCTTTTATTGGCACTACTTGGTTCTATTCTGTTGTATTTTCGATTACAGCAATCATCGGCGTCTCTATGGGAAGTTCATTAACAACAACTGCCACAATTGGAGTAGCTTTTATTGGTATGGGGGATGCTATGGGAGCATCGATGGCAATTACAGCAGGTGCTATTGTTTCAGGAGCTTTTTTTGGAGATAAAATGTCACCCCTTTCCGATACGACAAATCTTGCATCAACTGTAGTAGGTGTAGATTTGTTTGAGCATATTAAGCATATTAGTTTAACGACAATTCCTGCCTTTATTATTTCGTTTATTATATTCGCTCTTCTCTCACCAGAAGCAACTTCAACATCTATCGGAAGTGGAAAAGCGTATCAAGAAGCTTTGGAGGCAACGAATTTAATTCATTGGACTTCTTGGATTCCTCTAATTGTGCTAATAATTTGTACGTATTTCCGGATACCAGCTTTCATTTCTATTTCGCTGAGTAGCTTAGTTGCTACGGCTTTTGCCGCCATTACAAGCAATCTAGCGTGGAATGAAATTTGGAGCATTTGGTTTAATGGTTACACTGCAACAACAGATTTTGAGCCAGTTAATTCACTACTTACAAAAGGTGGAATTAACAGTATGCTGTTTACGATTTCCTTAGTTATTTTGGCTTTAGGGTTTGGTGGGCTATTATTTGTAACTGGAATCATTCCTACATTACTATTAGCATTACAAGAAAAATTAAAACGCGTCCGTTCTATTGTCGTTTCAACAGCAGCAACAGCTATTGGAGTTAATATTTTAATTGGTGAACAATATCTCTCGATCATGCTAACAGGCGAAACGTACAAAACGATTTACACAAAAGCGAAACTACCGAAAAAAGTGCTAGCACGTACTTTAGAAGATGCTGGGACAGTTATTAATCCACTCGTACCATGGAGTGTATGTGGGGTATTTATTGCTGATGTTCTAGGTGTCTCTGTCTTAACCTATTTACCATTTGCTTTTTTCTGCCTGTTAAGCCCAATTATTACGATGTTTTTCAGCGGGAAGTCCTTTGAAGCTTCTAAAAAATAAACAAGATGCTTTCACTTTCAATACCGTATGAAACCAAAGCAATAAAAAACAGTAGCAATGATAAAAAGATGTAGCAACTCGTGGATAGTTGTGAACTTCAGCGACTTTTTCATGAAACTCAAGCGAAATTATAATAATGCGACTTTACAAATTTCACATTTGCTACATCGACTTTATCATAACCAATTTTTTGATATAAAATAATTGGAGAAAGGGATAGAAAATTATACGTTTTTTTAATTTATAATATAAGAAAAAATACGGCTACAGCCATAACAACTTGGCGATCGCCGTAGTTTTTCTAAAAATCATTTATCTTGCTCTGTAAGTATAATGGGTTCATCTTTTGTTATTACTATCGTATGCTCATACTGTGCAGAACGACCCTGATCAATGGTTCTGGCAGTCCAATTATTGCTATCCATTTGACTATGCCAGCTTCCCTCATTAATCATCGGTTCTATTGTAATAACCATCCCTTCTTTTAAACGTAACCCTTTATTTGGTAACCCAAAATGAGGGATGTGTGGATCTTCATGTAGGGTTGGACCAATACCGTGACCAGTGAAATCGCGCACAACGGAAAAGCCCTCCCCTTCTGCATATTGCTGAATGGCGTGACCAATGTCGCCAATTCTCTTGCCAGCACGTGCTTGCTCTATCCCTTTATACAGCGATGTTTTTGTAACTTCCATCAATCGAAGACCTTTCTCATCTACATTCCCAATCGCATATGTCCATGCAGAGTCGGCAAGCCCTCCATCGACGTTTACAACCATATCAATCGTTACAATATCCCCATCCTTTAGCTTTTCGTGGCGAGGAAAACCATGACAAATTTCATCGTTAATGGAGGCACATATAGCATAAGGGTATCCATTAAACCCTTTTTGCTCAGGAGTTGCACCATGTTTCTTTAAAAATGATTCTGTAAATGCATCAATCTCCATCGTCGTAATTCCAGGCTTTATTATTTTGGCAATTTCTTTATGGCATTTTACTAACACATCAGCAGCTTTTTGCATTTTTTCTATTTCACGTTTACTTTTTCTTGTAATCATTACATTTCCTCTCTTTCCTGTTCGTCTTTAGATAGTCAATTTTTTTGCCTTAAAGCAACTATTCAAGGTACGTATACAATAGAAATACACCGTCACTTTATTACATTTGTGCATACAACTGGCAGTAAGACATCTACTTCATTAAACAGGAGAAGTTGCAGATGATCCAACTGCCAGTAATAAACAAGTTTGTAGTCTACAATCAGAGAATTGTAGGATAACGTACTAGTGAATGATTGTACTTTTCGTTTGCGATTTTCACCCATATAAAAGTGTATCATAAATGAAGAAAATCTAAAACGAATTAGATACATTATAGCAATATAAGTATGCATACGAGTAGCTTGACTTATTGCCAAGTATTATGGTAAAAGCTATAGTTTTTCTTAAACTATAAACCTTTAAACTTTTATACTTTCCTATAGTACAAAAATGCAGAGAGTATTCTCTGCATTTTTATAGCAACATCCATAGCCAGTGTAAGCAGTACCGATAATAATTAATAAAATAAATAGTACAACTAATAAGGCGAAACCTCCGCCATAGCCGTAACCTTCTTTACCCATTCAGTCCCCTCCTCTTTTCACTAACTAATGTATTATATGACAATTAATAAAAAATGGGAGAGAAACAGTAAAATATGGGCAGCATATATTCATAATTAGAAAAACTTGACTTAAACTTCTTCCAAAATCTTGACGTTAGCCTTTAAGATAAATAATCACGTGCATAATATATTCGTCCGTTTTCTATTTTATTGTCTAACATGATCTCTGTAGCTATAGAGGCGATTTTTTCTGCATGTTGCAACCGTTTATTTTCATAGTACGCTTTAAATGTGTCTACTGCTTGAAATGCAGATTTTTCACTGGAACGAATTTGTGCTTGCATCTCCGTATCCATAACACCTGGACTGAAAGCAATGATAGTATGTTTCGTATTTAGCTCATCTTGCTCTTTAGCAATGGTTTTTGTATACATGTTTACACTAGCCTTAGAACTACAATAAGCAGTCCATCCAAACGTCGGTTTCTCAGCAGCACCAGAAGTCACTGTTAAACAAGTTAGTGGAATTTGTTTTTGACTCGCAAACTGTAAGAACAAATTCGTTAATGCCATTGGCGCGACAGCATTAATCTGAAAATGGTAATTTAAAGACGTAGGTAATATATGAGTTCCCTGATTAATCGGTTCAATAACAGCTGCATTATTCACAAGATAAAGCTTTCTAACGTCATTTTTCATATGCTTTGTAGTGATTGTATCAAGAAGAACTTCTAGATTCGCTACATCCACTAAATCATAAGCAATACTTTGAAAGGTAACCTTATATTTATCAGCTACACTGTGTAAATCAGTAATCTTACTTCGGGAGATACCGATTACATATACTCCATAACTCAATAGCAACTTAGCTATTTCTTTTCCCAATCCTTGTGAAGCTCCTGTAACAATTGCATAATCCATGACCTATCCCCCTCTCGTAAAAAAATGTTTACATATGTTACTTGCAAAAATTATTCATTTAGTTGAGATAACTACTTTAATTAGACAGTTAACAAAGTCTCCTTTAATTACCTACTGAATTCCAGTAATAGACAATGGTTTCCATCCCTTTATCAAAGCTATCCAAAGGAAAACTTTCATTAGGTGAATGGAGACGATCTTCTGGCGTTCCAAAACCTAGTAATACAATAGGCATCCCATATATTGCTTCCACCCACTCTACTACAGGTATGGAACCTCCCATTCTTACATACACTGTCTCAGCTTGAAAAGCTTTTGAATATGCTTCTGCTGCTTTTTTTATTAACGGATGATCTGGTTCTACTTTATAAGCTTTAGCGGATAACTTTTCTTTTTCCACATGAACTTCCACACCGGAAGGCGCTACCTTATAAATATGATCTTCCAATAATTTTTGGACTATCTCAGGATCTTGCCCTGGGACTAAGCGGCAAGTAATTTTAGCTGTTGCAGAAGAGGGAATAATTGTCTTCGTTCCTTCTCCTTGGTAACCACCAAATATTCCATTCACTTCAAAAGTTGGACGGCCCATTGTATGTTCGACGGGTGTATATCCTTTTTCGGAAACAGTTTGATTTACACCAGCGGACTTAGCAAAATCTTCACTAGGTACAGCTGCCATCATTTTTCTCTCTTTACTTGATAAAGGCTCTACATCATCATAAAAGCCATCGACTGTAATAAACTCTTCTTCATTTTTCATGGAGGATAAAATGTGGCTTAATGCCATAATTGGATTTCTAATTGCCCCACCATACATGCCAGAATGTAAATCATGGTCCGGCCCTTTTACGGTAATCTCCAATCCTGTGAATCCTTTTAAGCCATACAAAATGGTTGGCTGATTTTTAGCAACCATCCCCGAATCAGATATCACTGCAAAATCTGCCGAAAACTGTTCTTGGTGTTCTTGCAATATGTTATATAAATTCTCACTACCAATTTCTTCTTCACCTTCAATACATACTTTAACGTTCACAGGTAGTTTTCCTTCTGTTTTTAAAAAAGCTTCAAATACGGCCAAATGCATAAATACTTGTCCCTTGTCGTCACTTGCACCTCGTGCATATAGCCTTCCGTCTCTAATTTCTGGTTGGAATGGGTTACTATGCCATAATTCCATTGGATCAGCTGGTTGCACATCATAATGTCCATAGAACAACACTGTCGGCGCATCTTTTCCAGCACCATTGTATTCACCATAAACAAGCGGATGGTTATTTGTTGGCTGTTTCTCAGCTGAGCCAAAGCCAATCTCTTGCAAATATGTAACAATGAAGTCTGCTGCTTTTTCCATATCTTTCTTATAATTGCTATCTGTGCTAATGCTAGGTATCTCTAAAAATTCAAAAAGCCGTTTCAGAAAATACGCTCGATTAGTCTTCAAGTATTGCAATACTTGCTCACTCATGACGGAGCCCCCTTTAGGATAATTATATATATTTTAGCATATTCTCATTATATTACTAAAGGGGGCACATTTTTTATTCCGTATTTATACAGCATTATCATTTCCCGGGAAATTTTGTACTAATTAAATAGGAGTAAACCTCTTTTTAAGGCTTACTCCTTTTAATTAGCGGTTTTGCGGAAATAATCGTTCTACCATATTGCCAAATTGGTCAAAAAATCCTTCAACAGGTTCACCATTCTCCACATCGTTTGCATAGTTTTGTGTTAAATTAACGAAGTCTGGGTTTGTCGAGACATATACATTGTCAATATCAGCATCAACGGATTGAACAATTTGCTTCACTCTAGATTTCACATCATTTGTGAGATCATTACCTTCATCTACATTGTTCATATTATTTGCCGTATTGTTTCCTTTGTTTTTGTTTTCTACGTTCGTATCATTGGTATCTAACCCTGCTGCAACGTATGCATTGTTATCCATTGTCAATACATATGCTGTGTCAATCTCATCAATTTCTTCTGTGATTCTCTCAGCAGACTCCTTTGATACTTCATAACGGCTTTCATTATTACGGTTATTGTTTCTTTCTTGATCACGCTCCGCTTGTCTTGTCATGTCGTAATCTCGGTCACCAGTCATGCCATCCCCCGTATTATTGTACCTTGTCTGTTCTACATTATCATTAGCCGTATCATTTTCCTTATTGGTGTCATTACCATTCATACATCCTGCTAATACTAAACCAAGAATCGCGATGAAAGTAAATAGTTTCAGTTTCATCTATGTTCTACCTCCTTTGTTTTGCCCTTAGTATGGAGCAAAATAAAAGGATTATACGTTCTCTAACCACCTTTTTATGGCAAATACACCATTTTTCTTTTAGACAATATATATATAATACGGGAATGCTAAAAAAGAAGGAAATCCTCTATGCTGAGATTTTTTATCTCCACTCCATCTTAATACCTTTATGATAGGTCCTGCTTAACTGGTTTTGAATGAATTACTGCTTCGCTTTTTTCCCATCAAGAAAAAAGCGTAGGATTTATATGGGGGAAGTAACCCTTATCTTTAAGGAGGGGAAAAAATATGGATATACCTGACTATGATAAAGCACTTTACTATACACTTTGGGGATACTGGGACGATTTGCTCGTACTTATGGTTCGAACAAATGATGACATGTTGTCGAAAAAAATCCAATTATTTTTACATGCTTTCCACTACTCCCTTGATGAAAGAAAAATAATGGAATCGCATGACAATTTACTTTACTATCTAGACCACGCTATGAAGTATGACCCTTCGACAGTTATGAAATTATAAGAGAGCTGCTGTTATAAACAGCAGCTCTCTTATAATTAACAACGTAATTGTTGTTAATTAGTAATTATAAAATGATTGTATAATTGCTCTGTCTTCCTCTTTCAATTCTTCCACGTTTTTAAACTGGATACGCATGGGGTTTTTTTCTGCAAGTTCTTTTGCCATTAACTCATTCATAGATAAGTTTTGCGCTTCTGCTACATTTCTAATTTCATTTGGGACTTTCACAGTAGTTATTTTCCATCCCTGTAAAGAAACTGATTTTTCCTTTAATTCTTCAAACAAAGTTACGTCTGTTTCTTGTAACGAACTAATTCCTATAATCACCTGCTTATTCTTATTGGTCAAACCTGCTTGTTCTACCTTTTCAATAAATAATGGAATAACATCGATTGCATTTTTGTCTTTATAATTCATTAAGTGTTGAGATATTCGTTTAGCTTCGTCATTAATTGAACGTATTCCTTGTACATGTAAATCCTCATCCAGTTTAAATTCAATACTAGGATTAGGATTGATATCAATTCCTACATAAGCATAAACTCTATTATTATCCGCTACAAAATAAAAAGGCAATACAAATAAACATATCATACTTACAAAGGCAAGGAAGCTAAAAAAGTTATGATGCTGCTTCTTTCGTTGCATAAACATCAGCTTCCTTTGATCTGAAAGTGGGTCAAAACACACCTCCATACCTATATCTACACCTTTTATTGGTATAGCTTTATGAAAAGCGCCATCTTTAGTCAGTACAATCATATACTCACGGCGCTTTTCCATAATTATTCCTTTATTCACTGCTTCACCACCTTTAAATAGTCCTTTAAATATAAATAATCTTCTGTAAGCACAATAAAAACAGCTAAAATATACTTTCTGTTTCGCTCAATTGTCTTTTTACTTATATCGACTTTTTTAACAAGTTGTTTAATTGGTAACTTACGTTTTGCTAATACGTAATCTCTTAAAGGTTTATCTTCATACAATACCTTAGCTGTATGAATGGCAGACTCTCTCGCATCTCGATGCTTTGGAGCTACTTCCGTTAGCTCAGCTAAACTTAGCTTGTACACTTTTAGTTTCTCTTTAAAATCTAAAATTTCCTGCTTTCTATGCCAAGAATCTTGTGCCAATTGATACTGTTTCTTTACGGCTAGTATTTCGGTGGGATTTTCTAATAAATCTGCATCGTATATTTCATCTAACGATAACACAGTAGGATTCTTTTGTGTATAGCGAATATAATCAATTACTTTTCGTTTAATAACTAGTTTCGCGAACCCTAAAAAAGAGCTCCCCCTTTCCCTATTATATGATTTAATTGCCTCATTAAATGCCCAGAGCCCTATACTAAATTCATCGTCGTTTGCTATATCTATGTAACGTTTACACACTTCTGAAACACATTTTGCGACAAATGGCTGATACGTTTTAAGTAAATAATTTTGAACGGATTGCTCACCATGTTGTGCCATTACAACCAGTTCTTCAAGAGGTGCGTCTTTTTTTATATGATTTAACATATAGGAAAAGCCCCCTTGAATAATATAAATTTCGTTTTGCTACAAACTTTTTTGGGCGTATTCTCCTTCATCAGAAGTTGTCCAAAAAGATCCCTACATTTGTTTATAGTTAAATTTTTACTTCGTTTTTGAAAAATGAGTGCCGATTTTTTAAAATTATTTAAAGCCTTTATATATTTCATGATGTTTTCACCATCTTTATAAATATTATTAAGCAAATATTGATTAAAATACATCTGCATTCGACAATTTTCGCCGTTTTCAGAACAAAGGCTCGGGGAGCCCGTTTAGCAACGTAGCGAATAGAACGATTCAATGGAGTGAAGTCGCCTAGTTGCTGGGCGATGGAGCCGGACGTGGTTGTTCGGTTTTTTCGTTATCCCTAAGCATCTAATTTTAAACTTTTTATTTATCTTAAAAACATAGCCTTTAACGAATCTAAAGCGAAATTTATTGCTTTATTTTTAAAGTCCTTATTTCCACATGTTTATGGTAAAACCGTAGTTAAGACTAGACTATCAATCTTAAAATTTTCTACTTTCATATAGTACATTAGAAGACTTTGGCTATCGCCAAAGTCTTTATGACGATAAAACGCGTCGTTTTTCTTAAACTATAAACCCTAAAAATTTTATGCTTTCTTACAGTGAAAAATAAATTTATCTTTAATCAGACAAGTTACTATATCTTAACGTATCGCTAGTCTATTAGCTATCACAAAATCGTTACAATTTGTTTAAATAGGCATGACTATTATGTAACAAGATCACATGCGTTGTCTCCAAATGATTGGTCCCCGCAGCTTTTTCATTCAGCATTAGCTTTATGTAGAAGACCTGGACATATTGATTTATAGTCATAAAAGCTGTCCGTTTACTCATTTTATAATTCCTTACATTATCCCTATAGTGCAAATAACACCAGCTTAGTCGTACATTTTATTAAGAATATGCCTCATACTTGCATACTTTTTTTGTTCCACCAAAAAACATTTCACTTTTTAGTAAAATCAGCTTATTCTATAAACTGCAATTTATGCTTTCTTACAGTGCAAAGATGATAGAGATAATGTCTTACGTAATTTATCGAATATACTGCTACGTATTAGCAGTAAATAAAAGTATATCTAAGGAAATGAACTATTCTCAAACGTAAATCTTATAAATCATTTAAAATAATTATTTTATGAACTTTTTTGCCAGTTGTTTGTTTATGCCTACTTTGTTAAGCTAATAGAGTCCTTAAAAATCGGCAAAATATGACATTAATAATAGAAAGGTGTTTGATTTTGAATGCGATTTAAACTAATTGATTGGCCAACATTTTTAGGGGCACTGGTGATTTTATTAGGGGTTTCCCTACCGCTTATATTTTTCCCAGAGGCTGGAGCTGAAGTTATAGGTTTAGCCAATAACTTTATGACAAGTAACTTTGGAATTCTTTATTTATTAATCGGGCTTTTCTGTTTCCTTTTTTTAATTTATGTCGCTTTTAGTAAAAACGGACGTATAAAGTTAGGAAATAGAGAGGATAAGAAAGAATTTAGCACATTTTCTTGGGCTGCTATGTTATTTGCTGCTGGTATTGGTTCCAGTATTCTATATTGGGGAATGATAGAATGGGCTTACTATTACCAAGGACCCCCATTTGGTGCAACTCCGAAATCAAATGAAGCTGTAGAATGGGCCTCTGCTTATGGAATCTTTCACTGGGGACCTATTGCTTGGGCTATTTACACATTACCTGCTTTACCAATTGCTTATTTTTACTATGTACGAAAAAAACCTGTGTTAAAAGTAAGTGAAGCAGTGCGACCTGTTTTAGGAAAGTTTGTTGATGGACCGATAGGCAATATTATTGATATTTTATTTATATTTGGCCTTATGGGTGGCGCAGGTACAACATTAGCTTTAGGAACTCCTATGATTGCTGAAGGTGTCCATGACTTAACAGGTATCCCTGTTACATTAGGCTTAAAAGCAGCCATTATGATATTATGTACAATTATTTTTGCAATTAGTGCTTATTCTGGATTACGCCGGGGGATTAAAGTGCTAAGTGATATCAGTATTTGGTTAACCATTCTCTTGATGGCATTTGTTTTTATATTTGGACCAACTTTGTTTATTAGCGAAACAACTTTTAATAGTCTAGGAATTCTAGCTGATAATTTCTTTCGAATGGCTACATGGTTAGAACCATTTAGAGATTTTGGCGGATTTACTGAAACAGGTTTTCCTGAGTCATGGACTGTTTTTTATTGGGCTTGGTGGGTTGTATATGCACCATTTGTAGGTTTATTTGTCGCCCGTATTTCCAGAGGGCGCACTATTAAAGAAATGGTTTTAGGAACGATGATATACGGCACATTCGGATGTGTCCTATTCTTTGGTATACTTGGCAATTTCGGTCTCTATCTTCAACTAACGGGGGCGTTCGATGTTATTAGCTTTATGAATGAATACGGTGCTCCAGCAGCCATTATTGAAGTCCTTCACCAGTTGCCTATGTCCAATATTGTTGTCGCTGCTTTCTCTATTTTAGCTATTCTATTTTTAGCAACTACATTTGACTCCTCATCTTATATTTTGGCATCTGTTGTTCAAAAACAAGTAACGGGAGAACCATTACGTTGGAACCGTTTATTTTGGGCATTTATGCTCTGTTTACTACCGCTTGTCTTAATGTTTATCGGCGATTTAGAAACATTGCAAACAGCTAGTATTGTTGCTGGTTTCCCACTAATTTTCATCATGTTTCTATTAGCGTGGTCATTTGTTAAAGCTTCTAATTATGACTTGCGTATGTCGAGGGAATTTAAGTCTCCAACCATCTTCATCACTGGAAAAGAAAAAAGAGAAAAGCAATAACATGTTAGAAAAACGGGTCTTTTCGCCAAACCTTATAGCGGAAAAACACCTTCGTTTTTCTTATACATAAAAAAACTCCCCTGAAGGTGATAACAGATTTTAAATTTTAATCTGTCTACCTTAAGGGGATCTTAAGGCATCTTTTTAAAAAGCATGAACGAGGGATTATATACATACTTTCATTTTGTTTTTATGCATCTATCCGTATGAGCTACCTCCTAATTTGTTGTATATTCATAATAATAATGAATCGGATAAAACAAACCTACTTTTCCATGCTTTTCATCATCTAATGTCGCAAAGATAATTCCAATCACTTCTCCAGATTCATTTAATACAGGGCTGCCACTATTTCCACGATACACCGGAGCTTCGATCATTACCACTTTTTCTTCCCATGTGCTAAGCGATGCGTAATCAATAATTTTCCCTTCGTTGGCAATTCCATTAAAATTTAGCGGATTACCTATAAAACGAATCGGTTGATCTGGTTGCACAGCTGTCTCTTTGGCCAATTTCAAAAATGGGATATCTTTTACATCTGCTTGCAAAACGGCTAAATCAATAGTTGGGTGCGTTTCCTTTACTTCTGCTTCATGTAATCCATCTTCTGGAAAAGCAACGGCAACTTTCTCTTCCCCTTCTACCACATGGTAATTTGTTAAAATGATCCCATCTGATGTTATGGAGAAGCCTGTACCTTTAGAGTCCTTTGTTTCAATCGTTACAACTGCTTGTTTGTACGTTTGTACATCATCCTGTAACGAGAGCTTGGCTGACTTGTAAAGAAAATCTATCGCCGGAATAGAAAACGTCTGAGGAAGAAGAGCAACAACATTTAATAATAGCATCAATGCAATTAGCCAGAACACCCATTTAGGAAATGGACGCTTTGAGCGTTTGTTCTCTTTAGCTTCTCTTTCTCTTGCCAGTGCTTTCTCTTTTTCCTTCTGCACAAGTTCATATAGTTCTTCTTCATCTATTTCTTCATATAAATCTTCATCTATAATATCATGCTTTTGCTCTTCATTTTTATCCATAAGCCACCCCATAACATGAATGATTCCTATTTTAAACAGCAGATTTACTACTTTGTTGCATCTGATACATGTGATAATAGATACCTTTTGCTTGTAACAAAGTATTATGATCTCCCTTTTCTTTTATCGTACCATGATCTAATACAAAAATGGTATTAGCTTGTTGGATGGTTGATAATCGATGTGCAATCACCAATGTCGTACGCCCTATTTTAAGAATTTCTAAAGCTTTTTGAATCATTGCTTCTGTCTCCGTATCAATATTAGCGGTAGCTTCATCTAATATAAGAATTGCAGGATCAAAAGCGAGTGCACGTGCAAAGGATATTAGTTGCCTCTCTCCTAATGAGAAAGTCGTGCCTCCCTCACCAACTTCTGCTTCATACTGATTTGGAAGCTTTTCAATAAATGTGTCAGCGCCAACTGCCTTTAACGCTTGTTTTGCTTTATCAATTGAAATGGCAGGATCATTCATCGTTACATTAGAAATAATTGTTCCCGAGAATAAAAAAGGGTCTTGAAGCACAATTCCCATATAACTTCGAGTTTGTTGTCTGGACCAATCAAGTGTTGAATAGCCATCAATGGTGATTATTCCTTGTTGTGGATCATAAAACCGAAACAACACATTCATAATGGAGCTTTTTCCTGAACCCGTATACCCAACAAAAGCTGCTGTTTCGCCAGGTTTTATTTCAAATGAAATATCCCGGAGCACATAATCTTCCTCTTTATAAGCAAACCATACGTGATCAAAACGAATATGCCCGTTATAACGCTCCACTTTGTCGTCAGTTACATCTTCCCCTTTATGATCTAATAAAGTAAATACACGACTTCCTGCAACCCTTGCTTGCTCAATTAGAGGTAATTGATTCACAATATCAGTAACCGGTTCAAATAGCCGCGTTAAATAATCGGTAAACGCATAAAGCAGACCTACAGATATAGCACTTGTCGGTTCTAACGATGCAGAACCAAAATACCAAATAAAACCAACAAAAGCAATATTTCGAAATACAGTCACCAAGTTATACGAAGTTAAAGCACTTAATTTCACCAACTTACGCTGATAGATAAAATGTTTTTGATTTAACTTCTCAAACTCTTGCTTTGTCTTTTTTTCTCTTTGGAATGCTTGAATAATTGGCATACCTTGAATTGCTTCATTAATATTTCCATTAATTTCACTTATCGTTGAACGGATCACTTGATTGTATTTCGTACCAAAATGCTTATATAACTTCATCCATCCCCAAATTAACGGTATTAATAGTAAACACCATAAAGCAAGTCGCGCATCCAATATAAACAGGGCTACAAATATTCCTGCCATATAGATAACACTTGTAACTATAATCGATAATACACGTTCATATAAATCTCGAATTGCCTCGGTATCATTTGTAATTCTAGCTACGATCTTACCAGCAGGCTGATCGACAAAATAATTAATGGGAATGCGCTGTGTATGCTCAAATAAGTCATTTCGCATCTTTCTGACAATCTGATTAGAAGCTTTTTGCAATAAAAAAGTTTGATAAAATTGAAAGAAACCAGCGATAACTAATAATCCCACATATAAGCTAAGCAAATAAAGAATAGGTCTTTGTTCTGGCTTAAAAAATGGATAGATTTCTGCTAAGGACAATTTATTAGCAGTAAATTGTTGCTCAGATTCGGCAGTTTTTACCGTGAGCGTATCATCTTGAATTTGCCTTTCTCCCTCAAGCGGTACGACATCATTAATAAAATAATAGCTTGATCCTACTGCTAAAATGGTAACCATACCTTCTGAAGTTGCTTCACCTCTTTCCATTCGGTCTGATCGTTTAAAATGTTTGCTTTTATACTCCACTGTATAGCGGTCATCTTGCTCTCTTACATGATTCCAAGTTCCTTCTATGCCTAAAATATGCTCATCTATAACCCGCTTAGCAATTAATGGCCCCGCAAGTTCAAGAACGACGGCGATAATTAAGCATAATAAGCCAATTAAAATTTGTTTCTTAAACGGAAAAGCATATGCAGCTAATCGTTTTTCTGTAGACATTAGCCTGTCACCTCCACCTCATGAAGCTGCTGTTGTACATATTGGGTGTAATACCAACCTTGCAGCTGCATCAACTCATCATGTGTTCCCCGCTCAACAATCTTCCCCTCTTGGAGCACGATAATATGATCTGCATGGGTTACAGCAGACAGTCGGTGAGCGGCAATAATTGTCGTTTTATTTTGCCTCTCTGCTCGTAAATGCTCTAAAATGTTTGCTTCTGTATTCCCATCCACAGCTGATAAAGAATCGTCTAGTATAAGGAGTTCAGGACGCTTAATAAAAGCTCTCGCCAAGGCGACTCTTTGCTTTTGACCTCCTGATAAAGTAACACCGCTCTCTCCAACTTGTGTATCTAACCCATTTGGGAGCTGTTTTATATCATTTAAGAAATGGGCGAGCTCCATCACTCGAAATATTTCTTCATCGGTTGCGTCTTCTTTACCAAACTGAATATTTTCTCGAATTGTTTTCGAGAACATCATTTGATCCTGAGGAACATACCCAATCCAAGAGCGAATCGTATTCAAAGATAAATCACTCACATTTACATCTGATATACGAATCTCTCCTTTAACTCCTGGATATTGACGTAATAATAATTTAAATAAAGTTGTTTTTCCCGCCCCTGTTTTCCCAACTACCCCAAGCGTCTCTCCTTGTTTAATTTGAAAAGACACCTGT
Organism: Virgibacillus sp.; assembly: GCF_013393565.1. Taxonomy (NCBI): domain Bacteria; kingdom Bacillati; phylum Bacillota; class Bacilli; order Caryophanales; family Bacillaceae; genus Virgibacillus; species Virgibacillus sp. The sequence goes on along the minus strand of NZ_JABXHF010000025.1, from coordinate 19,241 downwards.
TCTAATTGATTTTTATCCGTGTTCGGATAAGCAAACGAAACATGGTCAAATGTGATAGATGTTACTTTTTCTACATGTACGGGCACATCCGACTCTGTTACATCCGCTTGATAATTTAATATATGGTTTATTCGATCCAAGGAAGCATTTCCTCGTTGTAAAACATTAATTAACTCCCCTACGGCAAACATAGACCAAATAAGCATACCTAAATATACGTTAAATGTTACTAAATCCCCTAATGTTAATACATTTTCAAAAACAAGCAAAGCTCCATACCCAAGTCCAATCGTGTACGACAACCCGACAAGAATTTTCATCGTCGGTTCAAATAAAGCATCAATTTTAGCTACAGCAATATTTTTTTCATATACATCTTTTGTGCGTTGTTCAAAGCGCTTCGCATCATATTTCTCCTGCACAAATGCTCGAATTACCCGAACGCCTCTAATGGATTCCAATACTTCGTTATTCATTTCTCCAAATGCTGCTTGTGCTGTGGAAAATCGTTTATGAATAACAGCGCCATATTTATTCATCACTATAGCCATAATCGGCAATGGAATAAGCGCGACAAGCGTCAGCTTCCAACTAATTGTAAAGCCCATCATTGCAATGATCATAAGCATAAAAATGCTAGAATCGACCAATGTAAGCACACCAAAACCAGCTGTTAAACTAATTGCTTTTAAATCGTTCGTACTGCGTGCCATTAAATCTCCAGTTCGATATTTACTGAAAAATATTGGTGTCATGGATAAAAAATGCTGCATCAGTTTACTACGCATCCATTTTTCTAAAATGACAGCGCCACTAAATAGTGTGTAATCCCATAAAAATGAAATGGAATAATGAATGATGATTAAAAGTACGTAGCCGACAATAATAGCTGTCAACAATTGTAATGTTAATGTTTCAAATTGAATTTGATCAATGGTATAACCAGCAATTTTGGGCGGGATCAACCCAATAGCGCTAGCTATAATTAGTGAAATAATAGCAAATACATACCGTTTCCAATAGTACCTAAAAAACCAATTTAATTTTTTAAAAACACGAAACATAATACTCCTCTTTTCTTTCCAAGGCTTTTAGAATGTTACCTCAAGCGAATTCCCCCACACAAAACCCATAGTAGTTTTTACAGCATTAGAAAAATTTAGCTTATTTTTAAATTTTAAGGCAGTGGTTATTGTTTTGCATATACTATAAAAATGTAAAATTTTGATACTTTCCTATAGTGCAAAAAAATGCGCATTCATCTATGACGAATGCGCATTTTTGAAAAGCATACGAATACACTTTTCACATAAAAAGGTCACAGATAGACGTGACCTTTTTTCGTAAATAAGTCTATTAGTTGATTGTTAAACAGACTCCGCTTGAGGCCACAAAATAATACGTATGTTGGTTTGTTGTTGTTTGAAATAATTGTTTTTTCATCATTGTGACCTCCCTTCCAGTTTTAACTAATTATAGATGGATATATATTGAAAGTCAATATAATTTTTCATATTTCTTATTTCCCCACTTCTTCTAAAATAGCTAATACTCTTTCACGGGACTGCTCTGTTTGATATTGCTTCATTGTATCTAGCATAATTGGTGCATGTTCTCTTAATAAATCAAGTTCTTTCACTAATGTTTCTTCTGTTAAAGATTCTTCTTCCAATACACGAGCGTACCTTTTTTCTGCAAAAGATTTGGCATTAATAATTTGATCACCACGGCTCGCTTGTCGTGATAAAGGAATGAGTAACATTGGTTTCCGTAAAGCTAGAAATTCAAAAATTGCATTCGAACCAGCTCTCGATAGAATAAAATCACTTGCTGCAAATATATCTTTTAATTCATCATGCACATATTCAAATTGCGTGTAACCTAGTTTATTAATGCTACGATCTATCTTTCCCTCTCCGCAAATATGGATGATTTGAAAAGTAGAAAGTAATTTTGGTAAACTTTGACGAACTGTTTCATTAATCTTTTGTGAACCACCACTACCTCCCATAATAAGAAGCACAGGTTTCTGGCTATTTAAACCAGCTATAGTGCGCCCACGTTCCTTTTCTCCTTGAAAAAGTTCATCTCGAATAACCGCTCCGACATACTCTGATTTTTTTTCTGGTAAATACTTCATTGTTTCCGGAAATGTCGCCAATACCTTTTTCGCAAAAGGCATAGCAATTTTATTTGCTAAGCCTGGTGTATAATCAGATTCGTGGATGACCGCTGGAACAGCTGTTAATTTTGCTGCTAATAAAACTGGTACAGATACAAACCCTCCTTTGGAGAAAATGACCTTTGGCTTTTGTTTCCTTATAATTCTTACTGCTTGCCACGTTCCTTTTAAAACTTTAAATGGGTCCTTTATATTTTCAACAGAAGCATAACGTCGTAATTTTCCCGTAGAAATAGGGTGATAGGTCACCCCTTCCAGCTTTTCAATTAGCTTACGTTCAATGCCCGTTTTTGAACCAATATAATCAATTTCCCAGCCTTTCTCCTTATAATACGGAATTAAAGCTAGATTAACGATTACATGCCCAGCGGTTCCACCACCAGTAAATAAAATACGTTTATGTGTCATAAGATGAATATCCTTCCTTTCCAAGTCATTCATAAAGCGTTATAATGTCTCTTATATGTGTGTGTTTTAGAAAAACTTGGCTTGCCGCCAAGTCTCATAGCGGAAGCCTTCGTTTTTCTTATACTATAATCAATAATAATTTTTATACTTTCCTATAGTGGAACAAAGACTCAGGGCGCCCATTTAGCAACATAGCGACTGGAATCGAATCAACTAAAGTTTTAGGAAGCCTGCCACTAAAACAGGGGTATGCCGACGCACTAAGGCAAGCCCGTTTTTAGTTGTCCTTCCTATTTAGCACGAACCGATGGTGACTTAGCTTAGTGTGATTTCGTGAAGTTGCCTATAGTTGCTGGGCGCTGGAGCCGGACGTGGCTATTCCGTTAAATCTGTATCCCAAAGCAACAATTTTATACTTTCTTATCTCTTAGAAAAACTGCGCTTGAATGAAAAAGAAAATCGTTTATACAAATTTAGTAAAAGTTAAGTTTTTGTCCTTTGTTATTAAATGATTCGTAGCACAAGTCTTCATTTATATACTAAATCACCTTTTCTCATGGTCTTTTTCATCAAAATATGGCTATTGCCAAGCTTTTATGGAGCGAGAACGGCGCCGTTATGCTTATACAATAAAGCTTTGCGCTTTCCTATCGTATAAATAAAACGTTGGAAGAAAATTTACGTCCTCTTCTATCCTAATAAAAATCACATAAAAAAGGAAGAGAATTATATGTATCATACAACAAGTTTAAGCGAAAAATTAACCTTATTTATTACGATTGTTATTCCCATTTTAATTACCCAAGTAAGTATGTATGTAATGAATATTTTTGATACGATGATGTCTGGTCGCGCAAGTGCAGCAGATTTAGCTGGGGTAGCAATCGGTTCCAGTTTATGGGTCCCTATTTTTACAGGAGTTAATGGCATATTATTAGCTATTACTCCCATTATTGCCCAATTATTAGGAGCAAAATCAGAAGAACAAATTAGTAAGAAAGTGAAGCAAGCGTTGTACCTTTCTATTACACTTGCCCTTTTCGTCTTTCTATTTGGAGCCATACTTCTTGACCCCATCTTGCAAATAATGGATCTTGAAAACGACGTTGAACACATAGCAAAATTTTATTTAGTAGCACTCAGTACAGGTATTATTCCGTTGTTTATTTTTAATACATTACGAAGCTTTATCGACGCGCTTGGTCAAACCAGAATCTCTATGTTTATCATCCTACTGTCCTTACCATTAAACCTAATCTTTAACTACATGTTTATTTTTGGTAAATTTGGTATACCTACTTATGGCGGTATCGGTGCGGGAATCGCTACATCAATCACTTATTGGCTTATTTGTCTTATAGCGTTCGTTGTTATTCATCGACTGTATCCATTTCGCAAATTTTCTATTTTATCTTATTGGATCAAACCATCGTTTAAAGCATGGTGGGGACAATTAAAAATTGGCGTGCCTATTGGAGCTGCGATGTTTTTTGAAACGAGCATTTTTTCTGCCGTAACTTTATTAATGAGCGCATACAGCACGTATACCATTGCAGCTCATCAAGCAGCCATGAACTTCGCTTCCCTTTTATATATGATTCCCCTTAGCGTTGGCATGGCATTAACAATTGCAATTGGCTTTGAAGTTGGAGCTAAGCGTTTCGATCAAGCGCGTATATATGGGTATATTGGAATAAGCGGTGGAATTTTCATCGCATTATTTGCTGGCTTGGTGATCTATTTTACGAAAGATTGGGTAGCTCTACTTTATAACTCTAATCCAGAAGTAGTTCATTTGACTAAGCATTTTCTGATTTACGCTATTTTCTATCAACTAGCTGATGCCTTCGGTGCGCCTATTCAAGGAGCGCTTCGAGGATACAAAGACGTGAACGCTACATTAGTGATCGCTTTCATTTCCTACTGGGTAATTGGCTTACCTGTTGGTTGGCTGCTAGCGAATTACACTGCTTTAGAACCTTTTGGTTATTGGGTCGGAATTATTACTGGACTATCATGCGGAGCTATAGCATTATTAACACGCTTATTGTATTTACAGCGTAAGTGTAAGAAAAAGATGCATGCGTAGATTTTCTTTTGCTAACTTGTAGCTCGGGATGCTCTTTCCTTGTTTAGCAAAAAACTTGACTTATTGCTAAATTTTATGACGAAAACCATCCTTTTGTTTATACGCTTATATCTTATTAATAGTACAAAAACTGTCCTAGCAATAAAGCTTAGGACAGTTTTTAATAACAAAACTGCAGGTGTAGTAAACTTCTATTTTATAAAAACATTCCTACAACAGAAGCGGATAAAATAGAGGCTAGTGTTGCTCCAATTAAAAGTTTCATTCCAAAACGAGACACGCTAACAGCTTTTTCTTCATCAATTCCTTTTACAGTACCAGCAATAATACCAATAGAAGAGAAGTTAGCAAAGCTGGTTAGAAATACCGTAACAATACCGATTGTTTTTTCCGACATATCCCCCATCGCTTGTTGAAATTGCAGCATAGCGACAAATTCATTTGTCACAATTTTCGTACCCATAATAGAACCTGCTTGAATAACTTCACCAGGAGAAATTCCCATCAATAAACCAATAGGATATAATATATAACCTAGTATTTCTTGTAATGTTACACCAGCGAAGATCAATTGAATAAGCCAGTTCACTAACTCAAGGGAAGCAATAAAAGCAATTAGCATAGCTGCAACAATAAGGGCAATTTTTCCACCTTCTAACGCACCATTTCCCATTGCTTCAAAAATGCTTTTCTCTTTACTAACGTTTTTTATGTCTACAACGTCTTCTTCTTTTGGTACATTGACCGGTGCAATAACAGAAGCAATCATTAAAGCACTGAACATATTTAACGGAAGTGCGACTAGCACGTATTGTGGTGGAAGCATTTGTAAATATGCACCAACAATTGATGCTGAAACAGATCCCATCGCGGAAGCACTTACAATATAGAGCCGATTAGCATTTAAATGATGAAATTGAGACCGGATTGCAATCAAGGCTTCAGATTGCCCGAAAAAGATACTATTTACCGCATTAAATGATTCTACTCTAGGCAGTCCAGTAACTTTAGAAATCAGCCAACCTAAATATTTAATAATTGGTGGCAAAATTTTCAAATATGTTAGAACAGAAAGCAAGGTAGCAAAAAAGACGATTAAAAGTAGAACGTTAAAGAAAAAGACGCCACCCTCTTGTAGTTCAAATCCTCCTACAACAAAACTGATTCCCACATTACCAAATTCAATTAATTTATTGAATCCATCTGAAATCTTTTTAATAATCCATTGTCCAACACCCGTTTCAAACATAAACAGTGTAATTAAAATTTGAAAAATCAACATAATTCCAATCGCTTTATAATTAACATTTTTCTTATCATTCGACATTAAAAATGCTAACCCAAGTACAACGACAATGGCTAATAAACCTAGTAAAATATGCAAGGTGTTTTTCCTCCCTTATTTTGTAACTGTTTTCATAACTTCTTTTAAATCCATTCTAACAAGTTGTCTGACGTCATGCAAGTGATTGTTTTTTCTGTCAAATCACCCATTTTTATATGTATTTATTGAAAATCCGACAGCAATTAGCAAAATTAGCGTCATCTCTATAACAAAACTTATTAGCTATTATTTCCACGCAAATATTTTCCCTAGTTTTCCTATTTATTAACCTTATATTTCATTTAACTCACCATCGGGTTAAACAGCTTTACAAAGTAATGCTTTCATTAAAAATTAGTTTTTTATCTTATCTTAAAGCTCTTTTGCTCGCAAAAGGTATTAACGAAATACTAGCATTTACTTCTCTATTTCCCTCTTACGTAATATCTTAATTTTTTTCCTTTGCTTATAAGGATTTCGAAAACTAGAAAACCCCCGTTTCGCAAAGAAACAGGGGTTTGATTTTAGTTTCCATTATCCTTCTAATAATAAATCGTAAGGATCTTCTAATAATTGTTTAACACGAACAAGGAATTGTACCGCCTCTTTGCCATCTACAATACGGTGATCATAGGATAGCGCTAAATACATCATTGGACGTACTTCGATACTATCATCTGGCATCACAACGGCACGTTTTTGAATATTATGCATTCCTAGAATCCCTACTTGAGGTGCATTTAGTATTGGTGTGGAAAGCATAGAGCCAAATGTTCCACCATTTGTAATCGTAAATGAACCACCTTGTAAGTCACTCATTTCTAGCTTCTTATCACGCGCTTTCTTACCTAAATTACCAATTTCTTTTTCCACTCCTGCAAAATCGAGACGATCAGCATCTCGTACTACAGGAACTACTAAACCATCTTCTGTAGATACTGCAATACCAATATCATAGAATTTCTTCATCACTATTTCATTACCTTGAATTTCTGCATTAAGCAATGGAAAATCTTTTAATGCACCAACGACAGCTTTTGTAAAGAAAGACATGAAGCCTAACTTCACACCATGCTTTTCAATAAACTTCTCTTTACGTTCACTACGCAGCTTCATAACATTGGTTAAATCTACTTCATTAAACGTTGTAAGCATAGCAGCTTCTTGTTGTACTTCAACTAGACGTTTAGCAATAGTTTGACGGCGACGGGACATTTTAATTCTTTCAACAGGCTTATCAAACTCTATTTTCTCGATAGGCTTCTTCTCTTCTTTTTGCTCACTTGATTTTGCTGTACCTTTCGCAGCATCTTCCACGTCTTCTGGGCGAATGCGACCTAATGGGTCACGTGGGCTCACCTTACTTAGGTCAATACCTAGCTCCCTAGCACGCTTCCTAGCAGCTGGTGAAGCGATTACGTCAACGCTTGTTTGTGTCTCTTCTTTGAAGTCTTTTTTCGCTTCTTCCTTTATGTCTTGTTTAGGAGAGGCTTCTGTCTGCTTTTCTTCTTTTGCATCAGCTTGACCTTGAGCAGATTCTGTATTTACACTTCCTGCTTCTGCATTTTCGTCAATTTTTGCAATGACATCGCCAACTTCTACATCATCGCCTTCGACTTGAATTATTTCTGTAATTACACCAGAATATTCAGAGTTTACTTCCACATTCACTTTATCTGTTTCTAGCTCAACAACTGGATCGCCTTTTTCTACTTTATCCCCTTGTTTCACTAACCATTCCGCAATTGTTCCTTCTGTAATAGATTCAGCTAACTCTGGTACCTTTATTTCATTCATTAGAATCTCCTCCTTGTGATGGGGCTATTGCTTCCTGAATAATCTGCTTCTGTTCTGTTTTATGCACATTCGGTTCACCTACTGCTGGAGATGAACGGTCTGGGCGACCAATATAGCGCAACTTCTGCCCGTCTTGTAGCAAATCTCTTAAATAATCGTCAACAAAGTCCCAAGCCCCCATGTTTTTCGGCTCTTCTTGGACCCATACAATTTCCTCTAAATTTGGCAACTGCTTTATTTCGCTCGCTAATTGTTCTTTAGGGAACGGATATATTTGTTCTACCCTGAGTGCCCGCAACCAATCAAATTTTTCTTCTGAATGTGCTATTTCTTCTTCGATATCTACCATTATCTTACCACTACCTAGAAGTAAGCGTTTCGCATTTTTCTTGCTTACTTTTAAGTTAGGTTGATCTCGTAACGATAGGAACTTACCATTTGTAAATTCTTCTGCTGATGAAGCCATTCGCTCATTTCGTATTAAACTACTTTTTGGTGTCATTATGATTAACGGTCTAGCTTCTTCACGATTCCGCAATGCAGCTTGACGGCGCATTAAATGGAAAAATTGAGCAGATGAAGTAACATATGCTACAATCCAGTTATTCTCTGCTGCCATTTGTAAAAAGCGTTCCAAGCGAGCACTGGAATGTTCTGGACCTTGACCTTCATAACCGTGTGGAAGCAACATGACCATATTCGATTTTTCTCCCCACTTCGCCCGAGAAGAAGAAATAAATTGATCAAATACAACTTGAGCCGCATTGGCAAAATCTCCAAATTGCGCTTCCCAAATAACAAGTGTATTTGTTGCTTCAACACTATACCCATATTCGTACCCTAGCACACCCGCTTCAGACAACGGGCTGTTCCGAATGTCAAAAGAAGCTTTTGCATCATCTATAATATGCAGGGGGCTAACTTTTTCATTTGTTTCCACATCGTGTAACACAAGATGACGATGCGCAAAAGTTCCTCTTTCTGAATCTTGTCCCGTTAGTCGAATTGGGATGCCGTCTCGTAAAATAGAAGCATATGCTAAAGCTTCTCCAGTTCCCCAATCCGCTTTTTCCCCATCATTAAGCGCATTCTCACGTCGTTTTAAAATACGTTCTAGCTTTCTGTTGCTGTTAAAACCTTCAGGTCGTTTCAACAGCCCTTTGTTTAGGGATTGTAACGTTTCTAAATCAATAGCTGTTTCAAACTGATCCAAACCATTTTTCAAAGCTTTTGGCATTGGCTTTGGTTCGCAATCTCCTGTTTCATTCTCTTTCATATTATTATAAATGTCCCGCAGCTTGGACTCTGTTTTTTGCTTCATTTCTTCCAACTGTCCATCATTAATAATCCCTTTTTGTTCCAAGTCATTTGCAAAAACTTGTGAAACGGAAGGATGATTATCAATTAAACTATACAAATCTGGCTGAGTCATTCTTGGTTCGTCCATTTCATTATGACCATAGCGACGATAACCAACTAAATCAATAAGAAAATCTTTATGGAATTTCTGGCGATACTCGTAAGCAATTTGAATAGCTGAAATACAAGCAATTGGATCGTCTGCATTCACATGGATAATGGGAATTTCAAAACCTTTCGCGAGATCACTTGCATATCGAGTAGAACGACCATCTTCTTGATCGGTAGTGTATCCGAGTAAATTATTAGCAATAATATGCAAGGAGCCACCAGTCGTATAGCCTGGTAAACCACTTAAATTTAAAGTCTCTGCAACCACACCTTCGCCAATAAACGCCGCATCTCCATGAATTAATACAGGAATTGCTTTATTTATATCCTGCTTAGGATAGCCTTTTTCATAACGAGAATCTTGCGCTGCACGTGCAAAGCCTTTTACAACCGGGTTAACAAATTCTAAATGTGAAGGGTTGTGTGCTAAACGAATCCGTGTCGCTCCCTCTTTCACATCTGGTTCCTTTGTTGCACCGAAATGATATTTCACATCACCTGTCCAGCCATAATTAATGCCGGTTGAACCTTCAGAAGGTATCAATTCTTTATTTGGCGAATGGTGAAACTCCGAGAAAATTTTATCATATGGTTTTCCAAGAATATGTGCTAAAACAGCAAGGCGACCACGATGAGCCATCCCCATCATAATATTCTCTACTTTGTCCGCGCTTGCATTTTTTACAATCTGATCAAGCATAGGGACCATGACTTCTAACCCTTCAATAGAAAAACGCTTTTGACCAACAAAGGTCTTTTGTAAAAATCCTTCAAACCCTTCTACTTGAGCAAGTCGGTCAAGCAACTGAATTCTCTCGTCATTTGGTAGATTAAGCCTTGCCTTACCAGTTTCAATTAGATCCATTAACCAATTGCGTTCTTCTTCGTTATTTACATGATCAAATTCAAACGTAATTGTGCCAGAATAATACTTTTTCAACTCTTTTACTACATCTAATCCATTTTTTACATGGCTAGGAGCTTTTTCCCATAACCAAGAAGCTGGAATGCTCATCAAGTCTTCTTGTGTCAATCCATAGCTTTCTGCATCTACTAAGTTAGACGTTCGTTCACTTCTTCCAACTGGATAAATATCTGCCACGAGATGCCCGAAACGTCGAATAGCCTCAACAAGTTTCATTGCTGAGGTAAGTTTCTTCACATCGTCTATGGATGTAGCTTGAGCTTCTGCTACAGTTGAAACACCTGCTTGGGATAACCATTGAGGGGCTCCATGCTCATCGAACATCTTTTTAATGGATGGATCTACTGCCTCTGGATCCGCTTTGTATAAATCATATTGTTCTTCTACATACCCCATGTTAGGACCATGAAATTCTGACCAGAATCGCTCATTGGATTCTTCATTTTGTGCCACCTTTTATACCCCCATTAAAAGTTACGTTATCCGTATGAAACGGTATACATTATTCACTGTTCATTATAGAACTGCGTACCTATTACTTCAACTAATATACCCTATTTTGTTAGCGGAAACAACAGCCTGCTCGAACGTTTTATATAATTTAAATTTTCTAATGATTTCTTTAATAAAAGCGATATATTTTTGCTATACGAATTTAACCGTTGTTCATTACATTTATATTTCAAAATTCATTCATTTGCGACCATCACAAACGTACATTTTATAAACAATATTAAATGGAGAAAAATATTCGTTTACGATACATGTTGTTTCATTTTCACTAATCATTCGTTATAATAGAATCACTAGAAATTATACTGTCTGTAAACAAAAGGAGGATGACAAGATGAAGTTAGCATTAATATTAGGGGTAGCTATTGTATTTATAACTTCTTGTTTCACTGCGGGGTACGAATCAAAACCAGGTATGCCGAGAAAACAACAAAGGACATAACATTCCTATTGCGAGGTTATAGGACACCTCTATTTGAACAAAGGCGTAAGCGTCCGTTAGCGACGTAGCGAATGGAACGCATCAACGAAAGATAAAGTAATTATGCCACTAAAACAGGGGGTATACCGACCGACGTCAGCATACCCGTTTTTAGTCGGCCTTCCTCTTAGCGACGAACCGATGATGACTTAGCTTAGGGCATTCGTGTAGTAAGTCGCCTCGTTGCTGGCGATGGAGCCGGACATGGTTATTCCGTTATTTCCTTATCTCCAAGCACCTCATTTTATACTATCTTATTTTGGTAGAAAAACCGGTCTATCACCGAAGTCTTTATGACGATAGCCGCATTTTTTGTTATATTATAAACCCTAAAAATCTTATACTTTTCTATAGTGTAAAAGAAGTGAAGCAAAGGCGTAGTAACTAGGGTGGTTACTACGCCTTTTGACACATTTAAATTTTTTTTTGTTTAAAACGCGCTACACAAAAATGATAGGATTGCAATGTTCAGAGTGATGTCTGTGAAATAACACCCAACTTTTATTTAAAAAGCAGGAAGCAATAAAGTACAACGGGGAGACAACTACTTTACCTTGCTGGACTTTCTCCATATTAGAATAGCCCAGGAAATCCTTGTTGCCTTAAAGCTTCGTAAATAATAATCGCCGCAGTGTTGGATAAGTTTAATGACCTCACTTTATCCCCCATATGAATGCGTAAACAACGGTCTTCTTTCCCTTCTAATAATTGCTTTGGTATGCCATTTGTCTCCCTGCCAAACACAAAGAACAACGGTTCACCCTCGTCACTAAAATCAAAATCGGTATAATGATTCGTCCCAAAGTTTTCAATATAATAAAAACTTCCTTCTGGATATGCTTCATATAAAGCTTGAATGGACGGATATTCACGGATATCTACATCATGCCAATAGTCTAATCCTGCTCTACGTAGCATTTTATCATCTGTCGAAAACCCAAGCGGGTGAATTAAATGAAGTGTTGCATTGGTTGCTAAACATGTTCTTGCGATATTGCCAGTGTTAGCTGGAATTTCTGGTTGGTATAATACAACATGTAAACTCACTATTTTCTATTCTCCTTACTTCTTAATCCAGTGTTTAGTATAGCACTACTTTTTTCATTGGTGAAGCTATCCGTAAGAAGTAGTAACTTTCTTAGAAAAAATTAAAGTCAAATCTTATGACGAAAAACACTACCTAAAATACTCTCTATTATAGTATTAGAAAAATACAGCTTGTGATCACGCCTCAAAAAACGGCAGTGCAAATAAAATATTACTCTACTTATATTACCTAAACCTCGGGTACAAGGAAAGTTATTCTATGTGAATACGAAAAAACTTATATTGAATGTCAGGTGTCCACGCTGTTGAATCTTCATACGACCAATAACGGTTACGGCTATTATCTGTATGTGCATTGACAAGTGGCATCCCATTTGCATCTTTGGCGACTACAATTGTATTGTGGTCCCATCTCCCATCTCCGGAAAAATCATAACAAATAACATCACCTGGTATAAGTTGTTCAGCAGTTTCCATTTCTTCCCCTCTTAATCCGCTTGTCGCTCCAGCTAAATACCAGCGTAGTGAATGTGCAACTGCCCAACTAAAACTCCAATTGGTAGCTTGATACCACCATCCCCGCTCGCGAACAGGAGCACCATACATTGGCGCACCACCCGCATATAAACATTGTGATACATAGTTCGTACAATCTACAGGAAATCGACGATAGGCAGGATTATAATCATTCCACCAACGTTCTGCATATTGTACCGCAGCCTGACGATCGTATTTACTTCTCCTATTTAAAGAAGGGCTATTGCTTTGCTTAAACATGTCCGTCTTAACGAGGTCTTCCTGTTTGTAGTCATGGCGACGATGCGCTTGCATATTACCTTGGTGGTCTTTTTTAAACACATATGGAGTGACAGACTCTTCTAAATATAGTTGCTCTTGCTGCTTAATAAGATACTGGACATGTAGATGATACTGGTGAAAATTCTCTTGTTCATAACGTAATTTACTGTATACATGCCCATTTCCTTTAATTTGAATAATTTCAGCACCTCGCTCAGCGAATAATGCTTGCTTCCTTGCCCACCAATCATTTTCATTTCGATCTATTGCAAAAAAATCTTGCCAATATCTTTTAAGTTGTTCCATGAAAAATCCCCTCCATATGAAAGTATATGGAGGGAAAGCTTGACACATCATCATTTTTTACATGGTAGGGGCTACGTTCATGAATGATATACATTTTCAAAAGCAAGTCCTTTTTCCATTTCCACTAGCACCTGTTCATCCTTTTCTTCTAGCATCGCTTCCCTTATAGCTTGGAAAGCTTCTTTTGTGCCAATTTTCCCTAAGGACCAAGCTGCGGTTCCACGTATAACAGGCCGAGGATCATTTTTCATTACTGTTATCATGTCTGCTACAGCCGTTGTATCTTTATAGTGTCCTAAAGCAATGAGTGAATTACGCTGAATTGGCTTTTTACCACGCCACGAACCTGAAATATGGCCGAATGTCTGTTTAAATTCGCGGTTTGATAGTTTTAACATGGGAATTAACTTTGGCTTTGCGACCTCATGCTCTGGCTCAAATTCAGGATGATGATGAAAGTCTACTTTTAGATTTTTCGGACAAACCATCTGGCATGTGTCACAGCCATATACACGATTACCAATTTTTGATCGGAATTCATCTGGTAAAAAATCTTTTGTTTGCGTTAAAAAGGCGATACATCGCTTGGCATTAAGCTGCCCACCTTGCACAATCGCTCCTGTAGGACAAGCATCTATACATTTCGTACAAGATCCACAGCTATCATCAACAGGCTCATCTGGCGTAAACGGGACATTGGTTATGAGTTCTCCTAAATAAACAAATGAACCGAACTCTGGAGTTATAATTGAGGTGTTTTTCCCACTAAAACCAATACCTGCCCGCTCTGCAACAGCCCGATCAGATAGTTCACCCGTGTCCACCATCACTTTATTTTTTCCATTTGGGACTCTTTCTTGAATGAAAGACGTGAGCTTTTCTAATCGTTCTCGCATGACAATATGATAATCAACGCCCCAAGAAGCTCTAGCAAATAATCCACGACGTTCTTCTTTTGTACTTCTTGGTGCACCTTTCATGCGGGAGGGATACGCTAAAGCAATAGAAATAATTGATTTCGCTTCTGGTAATAAGCGAGTAGGCTCCGTTCTTTCTTCTATGGAGCCTTTTTCGAAGCCGGACTGATAATCCAATTCTTGCTGTCTGCGCAGTCTCTCTTTTAATTCGGTAAACACATCAGCTGAAGCGAAACCAATTTTATCAATCCCAATCTGTTTACTGTATTCAATTATCTCCTGCTTTAGTTTATCTGTGTCCATGTCGTCTCCTCCTAATGCTGCTTCACAACAGCTGTACGCATGCGATTAATCACTGCTGCAATTTCAAACTTACGTGGTCTTGCTAAGTCTCCTGGATGCTGCTCTGGAAATGCGGTAAAAGAAGCAAGTCCTCGTTTATTCATTTGCCCTTCCACCTTATCTAACAGCTCGGGTAATGCTTGATTCGTTAGCTTATTCTGATTATCTAAGTGTTGGAGAATTTCCGCAATCATCCTTGTTTGTGAAGCATCCACCAACTGTTCTACCTCCGAAAAAGCAATATCTGTTGTTCCCATTATAATATGATTCAAGCCTTTAGCTTGAACTTTTGATCGTTTTCCTTTTCTCGTTTGTAAAGTCTGTTGTTGAAAATAGCGTTGCTCACTTTTTCGAATCAGAACGTCCACTTTTTCCTTTCTTTCTAACGGATATTTTTCTATAATTGCTTTTGCTTCCTTTGTAGCATTATCAGGAATGTAATTTTCTAAACGAATTACTGTATCCGCATGTGCAAAATAATCTCCAGAGCCACCCATAACAATAATAGTCGATACTACTAATTCATCTCGGAGTTGCTGAATCTTATCAATGAATGGCGTAATTGGCTCTTTGTCAGCATGAACAAGTAACTGCATGCGATGATCACGAATCATAAAGTTGGTCGCGCTCGTATCCTCATCAATGAGTAATGTAGTTGCTCCCGCTTCTAACGCTTCCATGACATTTGCAGCTTGGGAAGTACTTCCACTTGCATTATCCGTTGAGAAAAATGTCGTATCTTGACCATAAGGCAAGTTATTAATAAATGGGGAAATGTCTACCCCGGTTACTTTTCGACCATCTTCAACTCGTATTTTCACCGCAGCAGGGTCTGTTAATACATACTCTCTACCATCTCCTTGCACATGATTATAAACACCACGTTCAATGGCCTGTAATAATGTGCTTTTCCCATGATATCCACCGCCAACAATTAACGTAATCCCTTGTTTAATCGCCATACCTTTCATTGGCTCTTCCGTATGTGGAATGTCGATAGTGACCTCATTTTCAGGGGGACTTTGAAAAGGTATCGCTTGTTTTAATGGACGATTACTAATACCGCTCTCTCTAGGCAATGTAGAACCATTCGCCAAAAAAGCTACCCAGCCATTTTGTTTCATTTTCTGACGAATTGCCTCTTGCTGATCAGCAAGTTGTATAGACTGATTCACTGTTTCATCCTTCATAGCAAAAACAGATCGTTTCATAATAGACGGTAACGCTTGTGTAAATAGCTTTTCTGCTTCTTTTCCATTAATCTTTCTTCCATTAGCAGGTAGTCCAATTGAAATACAGACCGTTATGGATGTAGCATTTATTTGCACAGCCGTCCGCTCTAACTTTTCTTGTCCGGGACGATCAAATAAGATTAACCCACTTTTTCCCGATCCTTTGATAAACGTGGTTTGTTTAGCGACTGCATTTCCTATCCAACGTGCAAATACGTCTTCTGCGGCAACTTTTCTTGAATAGGTTTGAAGCCAAGCTGATCGGATGGGCCGTTCATTATTAGGAATAATAATGCGTATTTTAGAAGGTGAAGCAAACGGGTCACCTTGTACGTAATCAATCGCTAATTTATAATGATCTGCTTGATAATTTCCTTGAATACGCTTATACCCTTTATAACCTTTTCCGTCCAATTGTCTTAAAAGCTGTAATAAGTTATGCATACATACACCTCCATTAAATACATCATACAGTTTTATTATTTTCTACCGTTAAATTTTACATGTTCCCAGGTTAGAAGTAAAACAAACACTTACTTTATGTTTGGCAATGAATGATATTAGAAAAGCATGGTTTATTGCCTTTTTTCCGTGCAACTTGAAAGATTCATTGTCATTTATTATAGTACAACGTAAAAAACGCAATACTTCGTACCCTTACTAATACGAAATACTGCGTTAAGACATATGTATGGAGCGGATGAAGGGAATCGAACCCTCGTCATCAGCTTGGAAGGCTGAGGTTTTACCATTAAACTACACCCGCATCAAAAAATGTGTTTTTTTGACTGCAAAAATAATTATAGCAATTACTTTGTTATAAATCAAGGGGGAATTTCACTTTTTTCGACAAAAAGTTTACAAATTATTTACATTAGCTTTATAAAACAATCCTATTCCATTTTTGATACAAACTTTTAGTATTACAATGATAGCTTTATGTAGTTAGGTGATTTGTATATTTACAATTTAGGAAAGAAGTTATAGAATAGTCATAAGATTTAGGGAGGAGAGAAAGCATGACTGTATATCCAATCGTCATAGCACAGCAAAATTTCACGCACCAAGATAGCTTGCATTACCCGTTTGAGGAACGAGGGTTGCAATTTGGTGATGGTATTTATGAGGTCATTCGAATTTATAAAGGGAACTACTACCTTTTAAAAGAACATATGGATCGTTTATTTCGCTCAGCGGAAGCGATTAAAATTGATCTAAATATAACGAAAGAAGAACTCACTCGTCTGTTACTCAAATTATTAGAAAAGAATAAAATGACCACGGATGGAAAAGTATATTTACAGGCAACTAGGGGGTCAGCACCTCGAGATCACGTTTTCCCAGTAGATACGCCTGCAAATTTATATGCTTATGTCCAAGATTTGCCACGTCCTAGCGAAAAATTAAAGAATGGGATTTGCACGATTACAACCCCAGATGTTCGTTGGGAAAATTGTTACATTAAAAGTTTGAATTTGCTTCCGAACGTTCTTGCTAAACAAGAAGCAAAGGAAAATAATTGCTATGAAGCTATCTTACACAGAGGGGAACTTGTTACCGAATGTAGTTCATCCAACATTTACATAGTTAAAAATGGAGAAATTTACACGCATCCAACAACAAACCGCATCCTACACGGTTGTGTACGTATGCGTATTGAAAAATTTGCTAACGACCTTTCCATACCGTTTCATGAGCAAGCTTTTTATAAAGAAGCTATTTTTCAGGCAGATGAAGTTTTCCTATCCAGTAGCACATCGGAAGTAATGCCTGTCGTTCGAGTAAATAATCAGCACATTCAAGATGGAAAACCTGGGGCAATTACGCGAAAACTACAAAAAGCTTATGAATTAGATGCTGCTATTACAGAAAATAATATTACCCAAGCTTAATGTATTATCATACGAAGTCGTTTAAGGCTTCGTTTTTTTCTAACATTCTCAGCTAAACTGTTCGGTTGTCATCTCATTACAAGGGGGGGTTATTTTGAAAAAAGTCATGATTATAGGAAGCCCTGGTTCAGGAAAATCAACTTTAGACATTTAAGCGAATTATTGCATATCCCCGCTTATCCTATGGACACCATTTTTTGGCAACCTGGCTGGGTACCAATAAAACGGGAAAAACTTATTAAGGAAACTAAAAAGCTAATGGAAAAAGACACGTGGATTATTGACGGCAATTACAGTGCAACGATGGATATACGTTTGAAAGAAGCTGACACGATTATCTTTTTACATTTCTCCACCATTTGTTGCTTGTATGGAATTACGAAACGGCGCATCCAGTATCATAAACAAAAACGCCCTGACTTAGCTGCAGGCTGCCCCGAAAAACTGGATTGAGAATTCTTTCAATATGTTCGCAAGTTTAATAAGCAGAAAGCTCCGCACATCTACGAACTTCTAACGAACTATCCAGACAAACAGCAGATTATTTTCAAAAATAGATCCCAGTTACAAAAATTTCTTCAAGATAGTAGCTAAGTTCCCTAAAACACGAACCATTATAATGTCTAATGAAAAATCTAAATTATTTTTCATTAGCTAATTGATTCGGGAATCGAAATAGTTTAAACTATGGTTACATATTCGTAAAGGAGGGTTTTTCATGAGTTATAAACGAGCATTGCAAACAGAAGATATCTTGCAACTGAACGTTGTCAGTGACCCACAATTCACACCAAATGGTCAAGCTTTCACATACACTCTGACTACTATTAATGAACAAAATGAGTACGAATCACAGTTGATGTATCAAAAGTTAAAGGAAAAACAGACTATTCCTTGGACCTTTCACTCATCTAAAAATAGCAAACTACGATTTTCCCCTGACGGAAAACGAGCTGTCTTTCAATCTACTAGAAGTGGACGTCCACAATTGTGGCTACTCCACACAGTTGGAGGAGAAGCAGAACAGTTAACAACCTTCCGCCATGGTGCTATGAATCCCATGTGGTCAAGAGATAGCCAACATATTTTCTTTACCGCCTCCCTCGAACACGATGATGATATACATAATCAAACAGAGCCTTCGATAGAGGAAGAAAAGAAAGAAAAAGAAGCAAAGAAAAAACAGCCATTCATGATCAACCGTTTAAAATACAAATCAGATGCACAAGGTTTTCATAATGATACACGCTCACAAATCATTAGACTGTCAATAGATGATTCTTCCTTACTGCAAATAACAGACGGTGATGCCGACTATCGTTTGCAGGATATCTCACCTGATGGCACGACGCTTTTATACACGGCTAATCTAAGTGATCATGCAGATTATGAGTTAAATAATGACCTCTACTGTTTCCAAATTATTACAAAAGAAACAAACAAACTTACAGATGGGAAAGGTGTTTATCACGATGCTCGTTTTTCCCCTGATGGTAGTAAAATCGCCTGTTTCGGACA
>NZ_JABXHF010000024.1:0-33218 GCF_013393565.1 Virgibacillus sp. | reverse complement strand
AATTATCCAACTATGTTGAGAATGGTGAGAAAATGGAGCATGGAATGGAAGAAGTAGGTGTGACCAGCGTTATTGCGCAAGTGAAGATATGTTTCCAGGCAACAGTGGCTGCGATGAGTACGTTAACGGAGAAATATCGCTAATGGCTAGGAATGTAGTGAGAAGAGGATGGCGGCCAGCTTTGGTCCTCATCCTTTTGATTATCATTTGGGAGACAGCAAGTAAGCTATTTGAGGTTCCGGAATGGATCTTGCCTCCCCCTACATCTATTGGGCAAGAAACCATCATTGGCTGGAGCGATTACAATCATCATCTCTGGGCAACCATTCAACTATCTGTGATAGGATTTGTTATTGGCAGTAGTGTTGGAATCCTAGTTGCTATTTGTTTACATTTAGTGCCAGTTTTACGAGAGGCGATCTATCCATTATTAATAATTTCACAAAATATCCCAATCATTATTTTAGCTCCATTACTCGTTGTTTGGTTCGGCTTTGGCATATTACCTAAATTAATTGTGATTACACTCGTCTGTTTTTTTCCAATCACAATAGCTACTTTGGATGGATTTCGACAAACAAGTCGTGAATTACATCATTATATGCTAATGGCTGGTGCCAATAAACGGCAAATCTTCTTCAAATTAGAATGGCCACATGCCTTACCCTCCCTATTCAGTGGCTTGAAAATCGCAGCTACTTATAGTGTAATGGGGGCAGTTATTTCCGAATGGCTTGGTGCGAGTGAGGGAATTGGTTATTATATGACACTTGCTTCCTCATCGTTTCGAACGGATAGCGTATTTGTAGCGATTTTGTTTATTGTCACGTTAAGTTTACTTTTTTTTGGACTGCTTTCTTTTGTAGAACGAAAAGTGGTAAAAGCGTCTGCTCAAGAAGATGAATAATAACGCTATAGTTTTAATTGCGATATGGAAGAAGGAGAATGAAATGGGGAAATTAGACGTACAAAATGTAAGTAAATCGTTTGGTAATCATCAAGTGTTACAGCAGCTTTCTTTTTCCGTTCAAGATGGTGAGTTTGTGTCTATATTAGGTCCATCAGGGAGCGGGAAGAGTACATTATTTAATATAATTGGTGGCATTACCGCTCCAGATACAGGTGCTATTTATTTAAATGGACAGTATATTTCGGGCTTACGTGGAAATATTAGCTATATGCCACAGGCCGCTTCGCTTTTTCCATGGCGAACGGTTTTGCAAAATGTTTTGCTTGGGGAAGAAATTGTTCATGGCAAGACAGATGAAGAAGAAGCACGGGAAATGATTGCCAAAGCTGGGTTACAAGGTTACGAGCAAGCATACCCGCATGAATTGTCAGGAGGCATGAAACAGCGTGTTTCTTTTCTTCGTAGTATGAAGAGTCCACAATCGATGATTTGTTTAGATGAACCTTTTTCTGCTTTGGATGAATTTACGAGAGCGGAAATGCAAAAGTGGTTACTATCTATATGGGAAAAACATCGAAGATCCATTTTGTTTGTTACCCATAATATTGAAGAAGCATTATTTTTATCCGAGCGAATTCTTGTATTGTCAAATAAACCAGCAAGGATTCAAAGGGAGCTTGTTATCCCCTTTGAGAGACCACGTGAAGAGGAGCTTGTGTTAAGCAAATCTTTTTTAGATTATAAAAAACAGCTTTATTATGAATTGAGGGAGTAAGCATGAATGTAGCAATTATCGATGCACATATCCATCTAGACATGTATAAACAAAAGGAACGACAACAAATTCTCCAGCAAACAGAGCGAACGAAACTAGAAGTAATGGTTAGCGTGTCCTATGACTTACCATCTTGCAAAGTAAATCTTGATTTACACAAACAATTTGAAAGGGTGAAGCCTGCGTTTGGTTTTCATCCTGAGCAAGCCCTTCCAATAGAGGAAGATCTGGCAGATTTGTTGCTGTATATCGAAAAGCACCATTATGAAATGGTCGCTATTGGTGAGGTTGGTTTACCATATTATAAACGGCAAGCAGATCCAAAATTAAAATTAGAAGCTTATATCAAAGTACTAGAGGCATTTATAAAGCTAGCCAAGCGGCTTGACCTACCAATTAGTTTGCATGCCGTTTATGAAGATGCAGATGTCGTATGTGATCTATTAGAAAAGCATTCTATTCAAAAAGCACATTTTCATTGGTTCAAAGGCAGTAAACGAACCGTAGAACGGATGATAGAAAATGAATATTTTATATCGGTTACGCCAGATGTTTGCTATGAAAAAGAAATCCAACAGCTTGTACGAAGGTACCCCTTAACGCATATGATGGTGGAAACAGATGGACCGTGGCCTTTTGAAGGGCCGTTCGCAGGCGAAATGACAGAACCGAGTATGATTCATCGAGCAGTACATAAAATGTCACAACTGAAAGCAGCACCATTAGAAGTTGTATATAAGCAATTATACGCGAATGCAAGTTATTTTTTCTCGCTGTTTTAAACAAAACAATTTTTCTTGAATGAGAAAAACAGACTAATAAGTGGGCAAATAAAATGCTTTTATCTTAAATAACAGAAAATATCTTTCCAATACCCAGCGTACTAAAAAAGGAATAGTCGTTAGTTATAAGCGGTTATAATGAGACGGGGAAATAGCACCATGACAGGGAAAATGTAATAACAACAGTCCTACTAAAAAATTTTTCTTCACTTAGGGGAGAAGGGAGGATGAAAAGTACTACGTAGGCTATTAGCATGAATAATAAAAGATGCGAATAGTGTTTCTTAGTTAGCCCTGTATACCGTAGACCTGCAGGGGGAGGGAATGAAGAAAAACGAAAACGCATTTGCAATTGTACGATGACAACAAAAGACATATTAAAATAGTAGTATAAAACCGCAAAACGAAAGCGTTCTGCGGTTTTATCTAACTTATTCTGTTTTTTCTTTAATAAATTGGACCACTTCTTCAGCGGTGCTCATAGAAAGAAGTTCGTCCTTATAGGATGCTAACTTTCCTTTATCTAGGTCACGTATTTGTGTACGTGCAGGTAAAATAGATGTAGCGCTCATACTGAATTCATCTAAACCAAGACCGAGTAAAATAGGAATCGCAATAGCATCTCCTGCCATTTCCCCACACATGCCTACCCATTTATCTTCACTGTGAGCAGCTTCAATAACATTGTTTACCAAATTTAAAATGGCTGGGTGGTATGGTTGGTACAAGTAGGAAACTTGTTCGTTCATTCGGTCTGCGGCCATCGTATATTGGATAAGGTCGTTTGTACCGATACTGAAGAAGTCTACCTCTTTTGCAAATTGTTTTGCAATAACGGCAGTTGAAGGGATTTCTACCATGATCCCTATTTCAATATGATCGGATACTTCTTTTCCTTCTTTTAAAAGAGCCTCTTTTTCATCCATTAGAATGGCTTTTGCTTGGCGAAACTCTTCCAACGTAGCGATCATTGGGAACATAATTTTTAGATTTCCATAAACGCTAGCCCGTAGTAATGCACGTAATTGTGGACGGAATACATGCTCATTATCTAGGCAAAAACGAATGGCACGGAAACCTAGAAATGGATTTAATTCTTTAGGAAGATCTAAGTAGTTTAACTCTTTGTCCCCACCAATATCTAAAGTACGAACAACAACAGGTTTTCCATCCATTTGCTCAAGCACGGATTTATATGCCGTGAACTGTTCTTCTTCTGTTGGGAGCTGACTCTTCCCCATATATAAAAACTCTGTACGGTATAAGCCGACACCTTCCCCACCATTGTCTAAAACGCCTAGTACGTCATCTGGTGTACCAATATTTGCTGCTAGTTCTACTTGTTCGCCATCTGCAGCTAATGTAGGTTCGTTTTTTAGTTTTGCCCACTCTTGTTTTTGCTTGGCAAATTCTTCTTGTTTTTTCTCATAAGTTGCGACTATTTCTTCCGTTGGGTTAACAATTACAACCCCTTCATTACCATCAACGATGATTAAATCATCTTTTTGGATGGTGCTCGTCACTTCTTTTGTACCAACAACTGCTGGGATCTCAAGCGATCTTGCCATAATAGCTGAGTGGGATGTACGGCCACCAATATCTGTCGCAAAGCCTTTAACGAAATCTCTGTTTAATTGCGCAGTATCGGATGGTGTTAAGTCTTTTGCAATTACAATTACTTCTTCATCAATCAATGCAGGGTCTGGGAAAGTAACCCCTAATAGATGGGCTTTAACACGCTTTGTTACATCGTATATATCTGCTGCTCTTTCTCGCATATAATCATTGTCCATATTTTTGAACATGTCGATAAACATGGTAGCAACTTCATCTAGCGCAGCTTCTGCGTTTACATTTTCTTCATTCATTTTATTCTTCATAGGATTAATCAATTCAGGGTCACTAAGTACTAACAAATGAGCAGAAAAAATTTCCGCATGCTCATCACCAATATTTTCTTTCGTATGAGCTTTAATTTGCTCTAATTCTTGCTTGGAAATTTCAAGTGCTTTATCAAGTCGTTCTATTTCCACTTGAGGGGTAGCTGTCGTGATTTTTTCAAATGATAAGTCTGGAGTTTCTAATAGGTATGCTTTGGCAATAGCGATACCTGAAGATGCAGCAATTCCTTGAATGTTAGCCATAATCATTTTCCAACCTTTCTTTGTATCAATCATATCTATTTTAACTGCTTGTGTAGGAAGGTACAAGCAATTAAAAGAGATTTTAAAAACTTTGTCGAAAACAAGCGCGAAAAGCGGTGAATTATGTGTATTATTTCCACTCCATGTATTTTTATCCAGTATATTTAAGGTTCATGACAATGTACAGGCGTGTAAATAGAGCTATAAAAGTGTTTATGAGCAAAACTTTTATAAATAGCGTTTTAAGCAATCGCTTTCTTCGTCCACTGCATAATCACTTCATATACTTCCTGTTTGTTCCATTCATGAATCAGCTCGTGTCTACCGTTAGCAAATAGCATTGTCACAATCTGAGTTAAACCGCAATTGGTATAAAATTCAGCTGTCTTCCAAACGCCTTTTGCGTAATTTCCAACTGGATCATGATCCCCGCTAATCAATAGTACTGGAAGATCGCACCGTATTTGTAGATAATTGTTCGAGTTATGAATACTTCGCAAACCGGTAAATAAATCGTAAAAAAATTGTCCGGTTGGAATAAATCCAGTGTACGGATCTTTCATATACTTATCAATTGCTTCTGTTGATCGCGTTAACCATTCAAATCCAGTAGGAGCGTAATCTACTTTTTTATTAAATGAACCAAAAACAAGCTTATTCATCCAAACCGCTTTTTCTTTCGGCGGAAGGAGAGATGCTAAACGTTGCCCTGCTATTAATTTAGTTGTAGGATAATATCCAGTTCCAGAAAGAATAACTCCAGAAATGGAATTACTGTAAGATTGGATATAAGAGCGGACAAAAAAAGACCCCATGCTATGTCCGAATAAGAATACAGGTAAAGATGGGTGAGAAGTCTGAATAAGTTCCGATACTTGGCGCAGATCATGAACCGCTTTGTAAAAGCCATCTGTTTCAGCGAAATAACCAAGCATACCTTGTTTTTCACCAGTTTTTCCGTGTCCTCTATGATCATTTCCATAAACGATAAACCCTTGAGACGTTAAATAAGTAGCAAAATCATGATACCTTTCTATATGCTCCATCATGCCATGAGCAATTTGAATAACCCCTTTTGCAGGAAAAGCGGGTTCCCATTTTTTAATAAATACGTCTGTATGATCATCGGTTTGGTACCAAAAAGTTTGCTGTTTCATATGACATCAGCCTCCATTTCTTATTTTCTATCATAATTGTAAATTTCTTCTTCGTCTACTTAAAAAGGCTTGCTATATTTCCTATAACTATGCTAAAGTTATACGTAAGTCTAAGTATGCTCCCAAAGCATACTTGTAAATTCGGGAAAAGTGTACGATGTGGTTGCTTATCTGTTACAGGAGGTATATTGAGGTTATGCTTGGAATAGTTAATGTATTGTTAGTTATTGATGGAATTATAATGATTATATTAGTTCTACTACAATCTGGAAAAAGTGAAGGTTTATCAGGTGCTATTTCTGGAGGTGCTGAGCAGTTGTTTGGTAAGCAGAAAGCAAGGGGAATTGATCTTGTATTACATCGAGGAACAATTGTCACAGCGGTCATTTTCTTTGTATTAGCATTTTTAAGTGCCTATGTATTACAATAAATGATATTTTAGACCCTTACCGCTTCT
The DNA here is from genome assembly GCF_013393565.1 of Virgibacillus sp. Taxonomy (NCBI): domain Bacteria; kingdom Bacillati; phylum Bacillota; class Bacilli; order Caryophanales; family Bacillaceae; genus Virgibacillus; species Virgibacillus sp. The sequence goes on along the minus strand of NZ_JABXHF010000024.1, from coordinate 26,993 downwards.
AAATTGGCAGGTAAGGGTTTTATTCTATTATTAGAAAGTCTATGGCTCATGTTGAGAAGTTCGTTCTTTTCATTGCACTACAGGAAAGTATTAAACGTTTTAGGATCTATAGTAGAACAAAGGCGAGGGACACCTGTTTTTAGTCGGCTTTCCTCTTAACGTCGAACCGATGATGACTTAGCTTAGTGCAATGGAGTAAAGTCGCCTCGTTGCTGGGAGATGGAGCCAGACTTGGCTATCTGGATATTTCGTTATCCAAAGCACCTCATTTAATACGTTTGTATGAAAAAACAACTCTATTTACACTTATCTAACTCATTTATTTGACAGTATTTTAAGCATCTAAACATTATAAAGCAAAAGTTTTTTCATGAAAGATGGCGGCTCGCGGTCTTGGCAAGCCATGGTTGTTTCTTATCTTAAGAAAAACGACGATATCCTATCGCCATAAGGACTTTAAAGATAGTCAAGCTTTTTAATAAAAAACAGAAGTTTTGTTAAAAGGGTTCTAATTCGATTAAAATAAATTATGCCGTATTCGTTGATGAAATAGTATATTAAAACTGCAAGGTTACTAAAAAGGAGTAACTTGTTTCAATAAGGAGTTTACAATAAACGAAAATAGGTAATTGTATTAAAGCAGGAAAAGGAGTTATCAATCATGAAAATAAAACAACCTCAACCCTTTACTTTTGAAGCAGGACCACGTGCCGTATTATTATTACATGGATTTACTGGACATTCTGCAGACGTCCGTATGTTAGGGCGATATTTAGAAAAACGCGGGTATACTAGTCATGCACCCATCTACAGAGGGCATGGGTTACCGCCTGAAGACTTAATTCAATCGACACCAGGCGAGTGGTGGGAGGATGTGTTAGAAGCATACCAGCATTTAAAAGATTTGGGGTATAGAGAAATTGCTGTTTCTGGCTTATCATTAGGTGGGGTACTAGGCTTGAAATTAGCATACACAGAACAAACAAAGGCTGTTATTCCAATGTGTTCACCTATGTTTTTTGATAATGAAACGCAATTAACAAAAGGATTTCGACTATTTGCCAAAGAATATAAACAGCTGGAACGTAAAGATGATCATGTGATAGAACAAGAATTAGATACGTTATTAACAAATTCTAAACCGCTATTTAAACAATTAGGTGCATTCATTACTGAAGTGAAAAATGAAGTAGATACGATTTATACGCCAACAATGGTCGTTCAAGCTAGAAAGGATCAAATGATAAATACGGACAGTGCAAACTATATTTATGAAAATGTAGAAGCAGAGCATAAAACGATCAAATGGTATGAAGAGTCAGGACACGTTATTACAATGGGAAAAGAAAAAGAGCAAGTTTTTGAGGATATTTATCAGTTTCTCGAAACATTAAAATGGGAACAATGATTATAATAACAGTCAAATGAGAATAATAAATAGAAAGAGGGTGAAGAAACAATGAAAGAAAAAATTCAACAATATTTTAAAGAAAATGGTACAAAGCCTTTAACAGTCCATGAAATAGAAGAAGCGCTAGAGATTGAAGATGCAACAGAATTTAAAGAGCTCATCAAATCATTAAATGCTTTAGAGGAATCTGGGGAGCTCGTACGAACAAGAAAAAACAGATTTGGATTACCAGAAAAGATGAACCTTGTCCGTGGTAGAATTCAAATGCATGCCAAAGGGTTTGCTTTTTTAATCCCAGATGACGAATCACGCGATGATGTTTATATTCATTATTCTGATCTTGGCTCGGCTATGAACGGAGATAAAGTGCTTGTCCGCATTGAGAAAAGAAGTGATTCTGGAAATCGCTCGGAAGGAACTGTCATTCGGATCTTAGAAAGAGCGACATTACAAGTTGTCGGTACATTTGAAAATAATCGTTCGTTTGGTTTTGTTATTGCAGATGATAAGCGTATTCCTAATGATATTTTTATCCCTAAGGATAGTACGAATGGCGCTGTTAGCGGACATAAGGTAATTGCGCATATTACGAAATATCCAGAAGGAAGGAAAAGTGCGGAAGGGGAAATTATTCATATTTTAGGACATAAAAATGACCCTGGCATTGATATTATGTCCATTATTCATAAGCATGGCATTAAAGTAGATTTTCCTGAAAAAGTGTTAGAGCAAGCAGCGAATACACCTGAAGCCATTACTGAAGAAGAAATGGAAGGGCGCAGGGATCTTCGGGAGGAAACCATTGTAACCATTGACGGTGCAGATGCAAAAGATTTAGATGATGCTGTCTCTGTAAAGCAATTAGACAATGGTAACTACCTTCTCGGAGTATATATTGCTGATGTGAGCCATTATATTGATCAAGGGAGTCCTATGGATGAAGAAGCCTTTGAAAGAGGTACTAGTGTTTACTTAGTTGATCGCGTCATTCCGATGATTCCACATCGTTTGTCTAACGGAATCTGCTCATTGAACCCTAAAGTGGATAGATTGACATTGGGTTGCGAAATGGAAATAGATACTTCTGGCAACGTTGTAAAACATGAAATTTTCCCAAGCGTTATTCGAACAAATGAGCGGATGACCTATCATGATGTGAATCAAATTTTGGTAGAAAAAGATAGTTCTTTACAAGAACGCTATCAAGAGCTTGTTCCTATGTTTGAAAATATGGAAGCATTAGCTGCTATTTTACGAAGGAAGCGAATGAATCGAGGTGCGATTGATTTTGACTTCAAAGAAGCGAAAGTAGTAGTAGATGAAAATGGAAAGCCACAGGATGTTGTGTTACGAGAGCGTTCCGTTGCAGAGCGACTGATAGAAGAATTTATGTTAGCGGCAAATGAAACGGTAGCAGAGCATTTCCATTGGATGGACGTGCCGTTTATTCATCGTATTCACCAAGATCCAGATCCTGATAAATTACAAACGTTTTTTGAATTTTTAGCGGGTCTGGGTTACGTGGTCAAAGGTACGAATAATGAAATTCATCCACAAGCACTTCAAAAGGTGTTGGAAGAGGTAAAAGGAAAGCCTGAAGAAATGATCGTTTCAAAATTAATGCTTCGGTCGATGCAACAAGCAAAATATGACCCCCAAAGTATTGGACATTTCGGTTTAGCGACATCTTTTTATACACATTTTACTTCTCCAATTCGTCGTTATCCAGATTTAATTGTACACCGCTTGATTCGTACCTATTTAATTGATAAAAAGATGGATCAGCGAACATTGCAGAAGTGGAAAGGCCAACTTCCAGAAATAGCCAGACAAACTTCTGCTGCTGAACGCCGAGCGGTCGACGCTGAACGAGAAACAGATGACTTGAAAAAGGCAGAATTTATGCAGGATAAAATTGGTGAAGAATATACTGGGGTAATTAGTTCTATTACGAATTTTGGCTTATTTGTGGAATTAGAGAATACAGTAGAAGGCTTGGTACATGTTAGCTATTTAACGGATGATTATTATCACTATGATCAGCGGAGTCAAGCAATGATCGGAGAAAGAACAGCTAAAGTGTACCGCATTGGCGAAGAAGTACAAGTAAAAGTAGCAAGTGTTAACATTGATGAACGCACGGTTGATTTTTCCATTGTATACGATGAAGAAACGAAACCAAAGAAAAAAATCAAAGCGAAACGAATAAAGAAATAATCTACAGCCGCTTTCCTATTATGGATGGCGGTTTTGTGTTACGAGGGGATAGTATAGAGTTTTAAGGCTTATAGTATAAGAAAAACTACAGCTTACGTCAGAAAGACTTGAAGATAAGCCAAGTCTTTCTAAGCATTTTACATCGTTTAGCTTTTAGATTTTGTTTGTATGGTTGATATAAATATATAATTCATCAGAATAATATACATGTATTTATTGGAATATGGCTCGTAATTTGGTAGAATAAGGTGCATGTAAGAAGTAGGAGGAAGTACCGATGCCAAAAGGACAAGGAAAAGTAATTGCAACAAATAAAAGAGCATCTCATGACTATTTTATAGAAGATACGTATGAAGCAGGGATTGTTCTGCAAGGCACAGAGATTAAGTCGATTCGTGCCGGAAGGGTAAATATTAAGGATGCGCATGCGCGGATTGATCGTGGTGAAGTAAAATTAATTAATTTGCATATTGCAGAATATGCACAGGGAAATCGATTTAATCACGATCCAACTCGTACAAGAAAACTGCTTTTACACCGTAAAGAAATTGATAAATTAATTGGCTTAACCCAACAGCAAGGGTATGCACTTGTGCCATTGAAAATTTACATTAAAAATGGTTATGCAAAGGTACTGTTAGGGCTAGGAAAAGGTAAAAAGAAATACGACAAGCGTGAAGATTTGAAAAGAAAGCAAATGAAACGAGACGTTGATCGAGCTATCAAAGACCATATGCGCTAATAAATAGATAAGACTCGTGGTAGTTGACTTTTTTTCTACAAATGTTATAATAACTAGTGGACAAAAAAAGAATAGTTGCTCAATCTTCCATAGCGTATCCTTTTTATGGGGACGTTACGGATTCGACAGGGATAGATTGAGCTCAGGTTGCACGTCGAGGTTACGACTCGTAAAACGTTATGCCTAATAATAACTGGCAAAACAAACAATAACACTGCTTTAGCAGCTGCCTAAGCACTGCTAAGCGATCCTTCCTGCTATCGCCCGTGTGGCAGATTTGAAGGGTCTCAAATGAAGCGGGCTATACTATCATTCACCGTCTGAGGATGATCGTTGAAATGAACCAGACTAGCTGCTCGAAAGCCTGTCGGTAGGCTGTAGAGTAAGCGAATGATAATATATCGACTAAGCGTGTAGAAACCTGAGTGGCGATATCTCTGGACGTGGGTTCGATTCCCACCGTCTCCACCAAATACATACAAGTATTGGTGTGATAGTGTTAAAAACAGCGTGGTAAGACTCGTGGTAACACTTTTATTTAAATTTAAATATTTTAGCTGGTTCGAAGCCGTCTTCCATTTGGAGTACGGCTTCTTTTTCTGTACTTGGGTACAAAAGGCTATATATAGGGCTCTAGGAATGTGGTGGCACTCCTTATTGTGCCAATTGCGCAGAAAGAAGCAAAAAATACACTCATTCCTCTCTCTTTTGATAACCTTGAGTTGCTGACAAAAAAAGGTAAAGGAGAGGGAAAGAGTGCAATATTATCTTATCATAGAATTTATTGGGGATAAAAGCTAACCAAGTAGAAGTATGGGATATAAAAGAAGACTCCGCTAATTATCTACAACAATTAAAACTGAATTTAGCTGGTATGTGATTGGTTTAATCATTGATGAGTTCTCGGAAATTTAAACTAATAACCCTAATCCCATTTAAAGCACAACAGCATATAAATTTCAGCTTAAAAAGTACAAATTTATTTCTTTAGAATTGATTTATACCCAGAATATGTTGCTAAAAAGTATCCTCCATACACTACTATAATAACTCCAGCAGTAAGAAGGGAAGGGAAGAATACATTTGATTCTCCAGCAGACACAATGGCTCTATTCACTACCTTTATACCAAAAATTGAGTGAATGATAGCTAGAGAAAGTGGCATCATGAAATAAATGAATATTTGTTTGAAAATGGATTGATTTACTTCCTTTTGTGTTACGCCTATCTTTTTTAGCAGGTCATATCGTGCCTTATTATCGCTAGCCTCGGAAAGCTGTTGTAATGCTAAGATTGCAGCACTAGAAATTAGAAATATAATTCCTAAGTATATTCCTATATACACTATCATCGTAGAGGTACCTGTAGCATCTTCATATGCTAAAGTTTTAGTCATTCCCAATAAATACGTGTTTTTATCAGCGTTTTTGTTATACGTTTCGATTAAGTTATACAGTTCTTGGTCTGCTTTGTTTGCTTCTCCCTCATACTGTATATTTAGCGAAATTCTAGATGGTTCCATTTCTGATACTGCTTGATCTGGTAATACTACAATCATAGTGTCTCTAGCTGACGTATCTGTTCTAACAGACATGAATTGAAATCCTGATAGTGGATATTCTTTATGATTTATTTTAATACTTTTATTGTTATCTACAAATCGCTTCATCGTTTTTTTCATATCTTTTTGGTTGGTTAGAATGAGTACTTCGTTTTGTTGCAAATTTACAGGGTCTTTCCCTTGTAATCGGGCTAAGCCTTCATAAGAAGAGCGTTTTATTAATGTTAACGGAGTAGATGCATTGCCTTCTAAAACAGACTCTGCTTGTTTGTCTGTATAGCCTTTTAAATACGAGGAAATTGATTCATCTGAATAGTATTCTTTAAATGTAATGTTGTCCCCATATTGTTTAACATTTAATTCCTCAAGTTTCTTTTCAAGATTTTCATCACTTTCTTCATATTTAAAGAAAGAGAGCGTGGAATCGTAAGGAGTAGTTACTGTTAGATCTTTTTCCAAACTATTTTTCAAACTAAATCCTGTCGAGAGTACTCCTATTGTAAAGAATAACATTAAACAAATAATGGTCATTGAAATGAACGTAGAGTTCACTTTACTATTTATTTGTCTTAATAGAAATATATTGATGTTCTTGTAATATAATTTCTCGTTTTTTTTCGCTATATTCAGCAAGAATCCTGATAATGAAAAGAAGAAAAGAAATGTACCGATTGATCCTAGACCAACACTGGTCCAGAGTAAATTCATGCTCTTGAATAAACCATATTTCAACATAAGGAAGTACGCACTTCCAATCAAAAGTAAAGATAATACAAAAACACCTATAGCAGTGGATGTTCGTTTCAGTTTTACTTGCTGATTTTTTTTATTTGCTATAAAAAGATCGATCAGCTTGTAACGATTTATCATGAATACATTGAAAAGCATAACTATTAGGAAGATAATCCCAAAATACAGAATAGTTTTTAACATTGCCGATGTAGAAAATACAAAAGTATACTCTTGTATGTCTACTTGAAAAAGTGCAGCGGTTAATAAGGACAATCCTTGTGATAAAATGGTTCCTAAGCCTAGACCAACTAGTAAAGAAACAAGCCCAATTAAACACCCTTTTTTTGATCACCGCTTTTTTGATGACCAAAGAACAGATGATGTTGCTTATCAATGGAGAGATGTTAACATTCATGGAGCATTCGGTGATCGAGTTATAGATTTAAGCAATACTGTGTTACCAAATGATACGGCAGTCATCTCTATTCGCCATCTTGTAGGGAATATCGAGATTCATGTGCCGTATGACGTAGAAGTTAGTATTCATCATAGCTCTGTTATTGGACGTGCGCACATTTTTGGAAATTACCATGACCGTATGATGAACCAAACGTTATTATATCAAACGAAAAATTATGATACGTCGTTCCCTCGTGTAAAAATAATTATAGCTATATTCTCTGGAGATGTCGAGGTGAAACGAATATGAACCTGTTATTACGGCATATCTCTACTGCAGTTTTATATAGTATTATTTTAACAATATTAGTAACAGGAGTAACACTTTTTGCGTTCGTAGATGATTGGAGTACGATTGTTAATAAAAAAATAGAAGACATCTCCTTCTTATTTATTTTATTTGTTATTCCTGTCACTGTTGGTATTATAACTGGGATAGTTGCAGGTATCTATTGGAGACAACGTGTTCACTTTGTGGAAAAGAGAATGGAAGAAATTATTAAAGGACAAAAACTAAGTTTTGATTTGGAAATACCAAAAGGCTTGGAACAAATGCAGCATCATCTTGAGCAAATTCAACATAAATTTAGGATGCAAACAGAGCATGCTCAACGATTAGCAACGGAACGAGCTGTAGAACGAGAACAAAGCTTACAGGAAATTGTTGTTCAAGAGAGAAATAGATTAGCTCGCGAATTGCATGACTCTGTCAGTCAGCAATTATTTGCGGCTTCAATGATGATGTCGACAATTACAGAAACAAATCCGCCTCAGGATGAAACAATGAAAAAACAACTTCGGATGGTAGAGAATATGATTCAACAATCGCAGTTAGAAATGCGAGCACTTCTTTTACATTTACGTCCTGTAGCTTTGAAAGGGAAATCTTTACAAGAAGGGACGAAGGAGTTGTTAATTGAACTCACACAAAAAGTGCCAATGCAAATTGATTGGAATATTGAGGATTTTACTGTTGATAAAGGTGTAGAGGACCAATTGTTTCGGATTATCCAAGAAGCTTTATCAAATACATTACGCCATGCAAAAGCTAATTCTTTGCATGTCATGTTAGTAGAAAGAGATGGAAATATTATTCTGCGAGCAACGGATGATGGGGTTGGATTTGATATGAAAAAATTAAAAACTGGATCATATGGTTTACAAAATATGAGAGAAAGAGCTTATGAAATAGGTGGCAGCTATAAAATAATTAGTTTTCCTAATCAAGGCACACGCCTAGAAGTAAAAGTTCCTTATTTTAATGAAGGAGGAGAGATGGAGTGATACATGTATTATTTGCTGATGACCATGAAATGGTACGTATTGGAGTAACTTCTTATTTAGCGGCCCAGCCAGATATAGAAGTTGTTGCAGAGGCAGCTGATGGAGGAGAAGCTGTAGAACTAGCGTTAACGTTAAAGCCGGATATAATTTTAATGGATCTTGTTATGAAAGAAATGGACGGAATTGAGGCAACACGGCTCATTATTGAACAATGGCCAGAAGCTAAAATAATTATTGTGACTAGCTTTTTAGATGATGAGAAAGTGTACCCCGCTTTAGAAGCAGGTGCAACAAGTTATATGTTGAAAACATCGAAAGCGGAAGAAATAGCTAAAGCAATTCGGGCAACCTTTGAAGGACAAACTGTGTTGGAGCCAGAAGTGACAGGGAAAATTATGAATCGTATGCGTTCTCCAGAACGCGCTTTGCACGAAGCTTTAACAGAAAGGGAACGGGAAATTTTGTTGTTAGTCGCTCAAGGAAAAACAAATCAAGAAATTGCCGATCAATTGTTTATTTCGTTAAAAACGGTAAAAGTACATGTAAGTAATATTTTATCTAAGTTAGAAGTGCAAGATCGCACGCAAGCTGTTATATATGCTTTTAAAAATCATTTAGTTGAATAAGTACAAAAAACGAGTGTCGGAGAGCTCGTTTTTTTGTACTGTAATATTTTTTGAAATAATTTGCTCCTTGACATGAAACTTGGCGATAAGTTTAGCTTTCTTAACCGCATATAGCCGTTGTTAATCAGATGAATTTACCACGTCAACATTATTCCCATACTCTAAGAAACGATTCGTTAGCTGACAAATGGTAAGTAACTCATACGTAATAATTAATTCAGGTGGAAGATTTGCAATATTTGCATCTGGCTTTCGACTGGCAACTCCATTTTCTCGCCAATAAAGTTCTCTTAAATTGCAAATATCCGTTTGATTTAACTTGGTTTTATGGTGGAAAGTGTCCACCAATTCATCAACAACCTCTCTAATAATCTTTTTTTCATGGTCCATCCAAAGGTCATTTCTCAACTTCGTGGTAAGAACATTATCAATATGGTAATGAATTAGTTTTAAGCTTGCTAGCTGTTTTTCTATTTGCTTGAAAAATTTCTTTTCGCTACTTGTTAGTGGATGATATTTGGCTTCTTCTTTTTGGAATTGGATAAGTGTTTCCGTTTGGCGAATTTTTTTATATACATCATCTGATGAATGTAATGAATGGACCGCTGTTATTGGCTGTTCAGCTGTTACTGCATAGAATACTTTTTTAATTCTAGTCGCTAAACGTTTTCGAATGGTCATCATATTTTCCGTGATATGTGATGTATAATCAGGTGGTAGAACAAACATATTGACGGCAGTAGAAACAACTAAGCCGATTGTAGTTGTTCCTAGGCGAATAAGAAAGGATATAAAATAATTGCTATGAATGACTTCGATCATTGCTACTGCTGTAAGCGTAGCAACTAATAGTCCTGCGTGCAGTTTTAGGCGAAAACAAGTGACAATTGTCAATGTTGCTGCAAGCGCATAGGTTATTGGCGAATTTCCAAATAAATATATAAAAAATACGGAGTAAGCAGCGCCAATTGCTGAGGCAGGAAAGCGTATAAACCCTTTACGTATGGAATCAGCTACAGTTGGCTCGATCGTTACGATAGCTGTTATTACAGCAAACACAGCTGGGGCATGAAACAGCTCGCAAATCCAAGCGGTAAGAAAAACTGCGACACCAGTTTTTACAACTCTGCTGCCAATAAAATGGGAAGGTTTCACTATAGTTCATCTCCTAGATGTATTACATAAAAGCTTGTCTTATCGGATTATTTAGTACTATAAGGGTTAAAGGTACAAAGGAAAGGGTTCGGGTTCTAAGCTATGAAATCAAAATTGTACAACTTTATTTCTCCTTCACTTTTTCCTTACAAGAACACTTTTAAAGTGGATGTAAAAGCACTTTATATATAAGACAAAACTTGGTATCCTCATCTATTTTCCATGAACTTTAAAAATATTTCAACCAAATTGAAAAAAAGGGTTGCATTTTTCAAGTAAATCCCATAAACTGTGTTATAACAAAAGTATTTAAAATATAACTGTTATATAAAAGGAGGGGTGAAAGTGCAAAAAGAATTTACAATGTGTCCAGAATGTGGGAAAGCTGTAGATGGAAAAAGTATCATTCAGGAATGTGATCATTGTCTTTCTAAGAAACAGGATTAATTTTTTTGGTGTTTATGTTATATAACAATAATATTTGTATTATAACAAAGGGAGTTTTTAAGTACTAATAAAGGGGGAAATTTACAATGGTAACTGAACGTGTAGAAAAATTACAGAAAGCTTGGGAAAATGATGAACGGTGGATAGGTGTAGAAAGGCCTTATAGTGCGGAAAAAGTTATTCGTTTAAGGGGTTCCGTGGATATAGCATACACATTGGCAGAAAAAGGATCGGAGAAATTATGGGAATTATTACAAACGGAAGATTACATTCATGCACTTGGAGCTTTAACAGGAAATCAAGCTGTTCAACAAGTTAAAGCTGGATTAAAAGCAATTTATCTTAGTGGTTGGCAAGTAGCTGCAGATGCGAACTTAGCAGGGCAAATGTATCCAGACCAAAGCTTGTACCCTGTGAATAGTGTACCAAATGTAGTAAAGCGGATAAATCAAGCATTGCAACGAGCGGATCAAATTCATTATTCAGAGGGGAAAGAGGATATCGATTGGTTTGCGCCAATTGTCGCTGATGCAGAAGCTGGTTTTGGTGGTCAATTAAATGTATTCGAACTTATGAAATCAATGATTGAGGCAGGTGCTTCAGGTGTACATTTTGAGGATCAACTAGCTTCAGAGAAAAAATGTGGCCATTTAGGCGGTAAAGTATTGCTACCTACACAAACAGCGGTACGAAATTTGATTGCTGCTCGATTGGCTGCGGATGTAATGGGAACACCTACTATTATTGTTGCTAGAACCGATGCAAATGCGGCCGATTTGATTACGAGTGATGTAGATCCTTATGATGCTCGATTTATTACTGGAGAGAGAACAACAGAAGGCTTTTATAAGACGAAATCTGGTATTCATCAAGCGATCGCAAGGGGACTTGCGTATGCGCCTTATGCTGATTTAATCTGGTGTGAAACTTCAGAACCAAATTACGAAGAAGCTAAACAATTTGCCGAGGCGATACACGAAAAATATCCAAACAAAATGTTAGCTTATAATTGTTCACCATCATTTAATTGGAAGAAAAAGTTGACAGATGAAGAAATTGCTCAGTTCCAGAATAGAATAGCAGAACTTGGATATAAATTCCAGTTTGTTACGTTAGCAGGATTTCACGCTCTTAATTATAGTATGTTTGAATTGGCAAGAAAATATAAAACAGAAGGTATGAAGGCATATTCGGAGTTACAACAAAATGAATTTGATAGCGAAAAATATGGATATACTGCTACAAGACATCAACGAGAAGTAGGAACTGGGTATTTTGATGAAGTCGCACAGGTGGTTTCTGGAGGTACGTCCTCAACGGCTGCATTAAAAGGTTCAACAGAAGAAGAACAATTTTCTTTATAAGTAAATATGATCTATGAACTTCATTTATATTTCGAAATATCCCCGGAGAAGCGTTGTTCGTTAGCGAATAAACGCTTCTTTTCATGAAAAGTAAAACATTATGTCGTATTTGAAATATAATTGTAATATTACTATAACACGCTTGCAACTTTTAGCTGTTATAATACGAGTTGCCTACTAAGATAGTTATACATAATTTAAAATCTATTATTAGCTACAGCAAAAAGATAGATACATATAAAAAATTCTATGTAAAAAGCGGGGGAGTATCTTGAAGAAGTCAATTGTAACAGTTGCGACTGTGACAGTCGTTGGATTTAGCAGTGCATTTTTTCATACACAGGTGCAAGCGGAGACACTAGGGAACTTAAAAGATAAGCAAACAGAAATTCAAAGTGATCGAGAAGCAATTAAAGCCGATCTTTCAAAAGCAGAAGCGAAAATTGCTGATGTGCTAGTTGAATTAGAAGAGTTGAATCAACAAATCACGCAATTCGATGATGCAATGAAAGAAAATAAAGCGCAAATCGAAAAAGTGCAAGCCGATATTGCTAAAAAAGAACAAGAAGTGGACAAGCTTGAAAAAGAGATAGCAACACTGGAAGATGCAATCGAGAAACGCTTTAATAAGTTAAAAGAACGTGCTGTTTCTTATCAAAAAAGTGGTGGTGACGTTAACTACTTAGAAGTTATTTTTGGTTCTAAGGACTTTGGTGAATTTATTAACCGTGTATCAGCTGTTAATAAAATTACAAATTCAGATGCTAATTTAATAGAAGAACAAGAGAAAGATAAAAAAGAAGTGAATGAGAAGAAAGATAAAGTTGTTAATAGTTTAGAGGAGATGGAAGCATTACAAGTTGAATTAAAAGGTATACAGGAAACTATTAAACAACAAAAAGAAGAAAACGAGAAAAAAGAAGCAAAACTAAAAGATAAAAAAGCTGATCTTGAAGGTTTAAAAGAAGACTTAGAAATCAAAGATAACAATCTTGCTGATCTTCAAGCAGAAGTAAGACAAAGCATGCAAGTTGAACGTCAATCTGAAGCTGCAACTCGTAGTAATACTTCTAATGGCGGAGAATTGCAAACGCTAGGTAGTAAAAGCGAAACAAAAAGTAAAAGCTCTTCTTCTGCACCAAAAGTGTCAGCTGGAAGTGGCAGTGTAAGTACAATTGTTAATTCTGGACGTCAACATTTAGGTGTGCCTTATGTTTGGGGAGGAAAGGGACCAAGCGGCTTTGATTGTTCTGGATTTGTATCTTGGGCATTTGCACAAGGTGGCTACTCTATTCCATCAAGCACAAGCGCATTAGTAAATGTAGGTCAAAAAATCTCATACAGTGAAATTCAACCTGGAGATCTAGTTTTCTTTGATACTTATAAGAAAAATGGACATGTCGCTATTTACATGGGTGGAGGTAATTTCATTGGTGCGCAAAGTACACCAGGAGTTTCCATAGAGAGCATGTCTAATTCATACTGGAGCAATGCATTTAAAGGACATGTACGCCGCGTTCTTTAATAGTATAAGAGAAAGTCGTTCTCAAATGAGGACGGCTTTCTTTATTTTTTGGAAAGTATAATCATTTAGCGTTCATAGCATAAAAAAACTATAGATTTCGGTATAAAGGTTTGACGAAGTCTGTAGTTTTTTTATTTCTTATGTCTGGCTTTACAAGATTTAATAGAATAGGAAGAGAAGATCTTAGCTTACACATAAATATTAGAAAATTAGGTTTATTGTTTTTTTATTTGGGTATACATTAACGTATCCCTCTTATTTATTTTGTTCGCGTGTTACTCCCCCCTTATTCTAGAAATAAAACCTGTAAATCAAGTAGAAAGGAATTGTTATGAAAAAAAATACTTTTAACAACCCAGTTTTTTATGTGTCAGCGTTTGTTGTGCTATTACTTGTTATTGTTGGCGCGATTATGCCAAATCGTTTTGGCGCTGTAGCGGAAAAAATGTTTAATTTTACAACTATTAATTTTGGTTGGTTTTACCTCTTGGCTGTGTTTATCTTTGTTGCATTTTTAATTATTTTATCTGTGAGTAAGTATGGGAAGATAAAATTAGGAGCAGTGCATTCCAAACCAGAATACTCTTTTTTTACCTGGGTTGGCATGCTTTTTTCAGCTGGTTTCGGAGCAGGTCTTGTTTTTTGGGGCGTAGCAGAACCAATGAGTCATTTTTTTAACACCCCATTTCCTGAAGTAGAAGCTATGACAGAGGAGGCAGCGAGAGTTGCTATGGGTTACGCCTTTTTTCATTGGGGAATTAGCCAATGGTCTGTATTTGCGATTGTAGGACTTGTTATATCCTATTTACAGTTTAGAAAAAAGCAACGAGGATTAATTTCAACTTCCATTCAACCAATCATAGGTGAAAATAAATCGATTGCAAATACAGTGGATACTCTAGCGGTAGTAGCGACTGTGATGGGAGTAGCTACGTCTTTGGGATTAGGAATACTTCAGATGAATGGTGGCTTAAAGTCTGTTTTCGATGTACCGACTTCCATATGGGTACAAATGGGTATTGCTGGAGTCATGCTTGTAACCTACTTAATATCATCAAGCACAGGATTAGATAGAGGAATAAAATGGTTGAGCAATATTAATTTAGGGCTTTGTCTACTGTTATTAGTGTTTGTATTTTTAGCAGGCCCCACTGTTTTTATTTTGAATACACTCGTTTTAGGATTAGGTGATTACTTATCAAGTTACATTCATTATAGTCTTCGTTTAACCCCTTATACAGGAGATACTTGGGTAAGGGAATGGACTATTTTCTATTGGGCTTGGGCTATTGCTTGGTCTCCATTTGTTGGAGCATTTGTAGCGCGCGTATCTAGAGGAAGAAGTATTCGTCAATATGTTTTAGGAGTATTGGTCGTTTCACCAGCAATTGCTTGTATCTGGATTGCGACTTTTGGAGGGACAGCTGTATATAATGATTTAATGAATGGAACTTCTATAGCTCAAGCTGTGAATGTAGATATTGCAGTAGCCCTGTTTGAAACGTATCAGCATTTGCCGATGACAAATATACTTTCTATCCTATCTATATTTCTAATATTTACATTCCTTGTGACTTCAGCAGACTCTGCAACATATATCCTTGGTGTAATGACTTCAAAAGGAAGCTTAAACCCAGCATTAGTGACAAAAATTGTCTGGGGGCTTTTGATAACTGCTATTGCTATTGTACTTTTATTAGCAGGAGGTTTAGAAGCTTTGCAAACCGTTTCGTTAATATCGGCGCTCCCATTTACGGTCATATTGTTGCTCATGATCATCTCATTTACACGGATGTTGTCAAGTGATTATAAAAAAGTAAAACAAGATAAAGAGTATTAGAAAGTAAAAAGTGTGCACTACATAGTTTACATAGTGGATGTTCTTTTTCAACAGGCTGTTACGGTTACAATAATTAAATGCAGATTATATATGATTCTTCAACTAAATAATTTTAATAGTTATAGACGTATAGCGGGTATTAAGCTAATGCTAGAATAGTTTCGAGAATTTTTTTAAAAGAAGTAAATGGTTTGCTTGATATTGAACTTTCGGATGAAGAAATAGATACAATTGGTGGTTGGATATTCATGAAAAACCTTGATGTTTCTACTGGAACGGCTATAGATTATAGTGGATATGAATTCATAGTTGAGTAAATGGATGGTTATCCAATTAAAGAAGTAAAGATTGCTAAAAAATAACTCAAGGTCATGGGTGAAAAATTTAGTAAACCTATCTCATAATAGGCTTATGAAAAAAATCAAATAGTGTTATTTAAAATAAGGCAGTAGCTAGTTTAAATGTTTGCACCTAGCAGACAAAAAGTATATTTGACAGACCTGTTTGGATATCGTTATAATAAGCGATAATGACTAAATTTTTCACCTAATTTTCTAGGGTTCCGCAGATTATAAGTTATTATCTGGTCTGGACCAAGAGAAAATGCGCGTTTTCCACGACGTGTACACGGAGGGATAAAAGCCCGGGAGGATATCTAAATATAGGATATCTTTCTGGGTTTTTTTGTTTGCTTTTTTTCTATTATAGAAAAGTATAAGGCTTATAGCATAAGGAAAATGATGACTCATGCAATATGGCGTAGCGATAAGTCATCCATTCGACCTTAAATAAGCACTTGTCAAACAACAAATTCTATAGTTTACCACGTTTACAAAAGTTCTTAGGTTAAATGCATCCCCCTTTACCGCTTGGCGGCTCCCTTTATTTCTGAAAGAGGGAGACTACTTACAAAAGTACGTTAAAAATAGATTAAAAAAGGTGATGAGCATGAATAAAGATTGGAATACTGTATTTATTGCTAGCTTATTTGAAATTTGCTGGGTAATTGGTCTAAAACACTCAAACAGTATGGTTGAATGGGGGTTAACGCTAATAGCTATTTATATTAGTATGCACTTGCTTATTATGGCTTCTCGTCGCTTGCCGGTTGGTACCAGTTATGCGGTATTCACCGGTATAGGGACGGCAGGGACAGTAGTAGCAGACATAGTGATTTTTGGAGAGCCAATTCGACTTTTGAAAATGGCGCTCATTCTATTGTTAGTATCAGGAGTTATTGGCTTAAAATTAGTCACACCACAAAAAGATAGGAAAGAGGTGTCATAATGGATTGGCTTATACTTGTATTAGCAGGGTTTAGTGAAATTCTCGGTGTTACGGGAATTAATAAAGTGAATCAACGGATAAGTGTCATGTCCATTTTATGGTTATTTGGAGGTTTTGGACTAAGTTTCATACTGCTTGGTATTGCAATGGAAACAATTGCAATGAGTACGGCTTATGCTGTTTGGACAGGGATGGGAACAGTAGGCAGTGCCATTGTTGGTATGTTATTTTTTAAAGAATCTAGCGATTGGAAGAGGTTACTTTTTATTGGCATGATTTTAAGTGCAGCAGTTGGTTTGAAACTCATTTCATAGTTTCATTCTACTAGGGGGTAACATAAGAAAAAGGACGGGGCCATATTATCGCATTTAATATTTTAAATGTTGGCCGCTATAAGCTTGCTATTGGTGGTGTTGGTGGAGCGAAGCGTGGCATTGAGTTAGCGGCGAAATATGTAAATGAACGTAAGCAATTTAATAAGCCTATTTCTAGCTTTTCCCTGACAAAAGAGAAACTAGCAACAATGGCTGCAGAAACATATGCAAATGAAAGTGCGGTATATCGTACGGTAGGCTTATTTGAGCAACGAATGGGTGCACTTACGGAGGAGCAATTAAATGACGGTAGAGAAATTGCTAGAGCAATTGCCGAATACCAAATAGAATGTTCTATGAATAAGTATATGTGTACGGAACTATTGGATTTTGTAGCAGATGAAGCTGTTCAATTACATGGTGGTTACGGTTTTATGCAGGAATATGAAGTAGAGCGAATGTACCGCGATTCACGTATTAACCGTATTTTTGAAGGGACAAATGAAATTAATCGCTTATTAGTTCCTGGTACATTATTGAAGAAAGCAATGAAAGGTGAGTTGCCTTTATTACAAAAGGCACAATCACTTCAAGAAGAGCTAATGATGATGATGCCAGAAGAAGTTGGCACAGATGCATTAGAACAAGAAAAACATCTGCTTAAAAATGCGAAGAAAATGGTATTGCTAGGAGCCGGTTTAGCGGCACAGAAATTTATGCAGAACATCGAAAACGAACAAGAAATTCTTGTGAACTTAGCTGATATGGTAGCAGAGGTTTACAATATGGAGTCTGCCATTTTGCGTACAGAAAAGGCAATTCACCGAGATGGTGAGGAAAAGAGTATGCAAAAGCTGTTGTATACGCAAGTTTATGTACAAGAAGCGTTTAATCGCATGGAGGCAAATGCTAAAGAAACATTAATTGCTGTAGAAGAAGGAGACACTTTACGAATGATGCTTTCTTCTTTACGTAAGTTAACGCGGCATACACCGACAAATGTAATTGCAAAAAAACGCGAAATTGCTACTGCCATTATTGAAGAAGAAAAATATACGCTATAAAAAAGTTATGTAAGAACAAAGGCGTAGCGCCCGTTTAGCAACGTAGCGACTGGATCGAATCAACAGAGATAAAGAAATCGCGATGAACAGATGATGACTTAGTGTAGGGCGATTTCGTGAAGTTGCCTAGTTGCTGGGCGATGGAGCCGGACGTGGCTATTCGGTGTTTCGTGCTCTACAAGCACCTCATTTTATCATTTCAGATAGCAAAAAAGACGCGCTGAATCTATGAAAATAACAGATTCTAGCTCGTCTTTTTTACACTATAAGAAAACATAAAAACTTATACTTTTCTATAATGCAAACCAATAGTTGTATTAAAATTAGTAAAAGTGTGCATAAATAAAGTGCTGAAAATAATAGAGGTTATAACTAGATTGAGAAAAACCTAACACATACAAAAACTCATTTTATTCGAATTTCAATTGTCTAATTTGATATAATGATACATATTATACATATTATAGATTGGAGGCTGTTTAATGCTGACTTTTTTCTGGTATCCGAACTGTGGGACATGCAAAAAAGCGAAAAAATGGTTAGATAATCATCAAGTAAATTATAAACCAATACATATAGTGCAAAACCCACCTAATAAAGAAGATATACTTGAACTGATGCAGAAGAGTGGGATGCCTGCAAGAAAATTCTTTAACACAAGTGGTAAAAAATATCGTGAATTAAATATGAAGGAAAAAATAGCAGATGCCACGGAAGAAGAAATGGCGGAGATACTAGCTTCTGACGGAATGCTAATTAAGCGACCAATTGTAACAGATGGCTCTAACGTAACTGTTGGCTTCAAAGAGGAAGAATTTGAAAAAAACTGGCTATAATAGCTTATTCCAACCGAACTGTCGAATAAAAAAATCAAGTTGATGAAGGATTGTACGATGTTAACTACAAGTGAAGGGTAAAACTTTTGAAATAATCTATTTAAAATAATACTGGATAATTGGGACTGAACCTTGTATAGTGAAATTGGAATATATCATTTGGAGGGAATAAATATGAGCGTACCAAAGGATTTATTATATTCAAAAGAACACGAATGGGTAAAAAAAGAAGATGGAACTGTGCGCATTGGAATTACTGCATTTGCACAAGATGAGTTAGGTGACATTGTGTTCGTTGAACTACCTGAAGTCGGTGACGAATTAGAAATCAATGAGCCTTTCGGTAGTGTAGAGTCTGTGAAAACGGTATCGGAATTATATGCTCCTATTAGTGGCAAAGTAGTTGAAATGAATGAAGAATTGGAAGATAGCCCTGAATTGGTGAATGAATCACCATACGAAAAGGCATGGATGGTCGTTGTTGAACCAACTAAGGAAACAGAATTGGATGACTTACTATCTGCGGAAGCTTACGAAGAAATTATCAGTGAATAAATATTAGAAAAACTAGGCTTGTAGCCAAAGTATTATGGCGAAAGCCTTTGTTTTTAAACCTTAAAAATTTTATACTTTCTTATAGTGTGAACAAAGCTGATCTGCAATGCTTTGCAATCAGCTTTGTTTATAAGAATGTTAATAATTGTCCGTCTGTTACATAAACTAGGAGTAAACTTATTGATAATATGAAAAGCATTATAGTACAGAGATGAAGTCTTGCTATATGATGTATACATTCAATAGTCAAAAGCCTTCTAGTTGTGCAGTTATCCTTTTATAAATATCTACATATTCCCAGCTAGGTTTACATTATTGAAAGACAGCTAAAGGTAAATAAAACATTTTTTATTGCAAGCTTGTTGCTTGATTTTTCAAGGAGTGCTGTGTGATGATTACAGATGGATCAGAAAAGGTTATGATTGTAGAAGGATTGACTGATAAGAAGCAAGTGAATAAAGTGATTGCCGAAGAGATCACCATTGTTTGCACAAATGGAACGCTTGGAGTAGAGCGATTTGATCACATGTTGGAGGAATATGGTTTAGATGATAAGGATGTTTATATTCTTGTCGACGAAGATCCTTCTGGCATCAAGCTTCGTAAACAACTAGCAAGAGAATTACCACATGCTGAACACGTCTATGTAAGTAGCGAGTACAGAGAAGTAGCGACGACACCTGAAAATGTACTAGCTCAAGTTTTAGTGAGTAAACGAATAGCGGTTAATCCTATATTTCTGATTTAATTTAAAGTAAAAAGGTGATAGTTTGCAACAAGTAACAAAAGAGCAACTACAGCAATCCAATTACTTTCTTTATATTTATACACCACTTTGCGGAACGTGTAATCTTGCTAAAAGTATGTTACTTAAAATGGAACAAATGCAAAAGCAAGAGCTATTTTTAGAAATGAATGCATCACTACATCCAGAATTTATGCAAACGTATCAAATAGAAAGTGTTCCTTGTTTGCTTATAAAGAAAGATGGAGAGCTCGTTGAAAAAATGTATGCATTTCGCGATGTAGCAAATATATACCAACACTTGATCATGCATAGACCAGAATTGTTTTCATTTCAATAGTAAAATTACATTGACAAATAGCAAGCAACGTGTTATTATGATTTCTATTCCAATTAAATAATAATTAACTCTTATCTTGAGCGGTGGAGGGACTGGCCCTATGAACCCGCGGCAACCTTCAAATAAATGTTTTATTTTGAAAGGTGCTAATTCCTGCAAGGCGTATGTCTTGGTAGATGAGGGGACATTTTGACATGTATACGTCTTTCTGTTCTCTTACAGAAAGGCGTTTTTAATTGCTGATGTGGGCATAATAGTAAAGGGACAAAAAGGAGGACTATGTGTGATATCGATAGAGGGTTTGCGTAAAGTTTTTACTGCAAACAAGACAGACACAACGGCTGTTGACGATGTAACCCTTTCGATTAAACAAGGAGATATCTTTGGTGTGATCGGTTATAGTGGTGCAGGAAAAAGTACGTTTGTGCGATTACTGAATCGTTTAGAAGAACCTACAGGTGGTAAGATTTTTATCCGTAACCAAGAAATAACAGCATTAAAAAAGAATGAATTGCGGTTAGCTAGACAAGATATTGGGATGGTATTCCAGCATTTTAATTTGTTATGGTCACGTACTGTGAAAGAAAATATAGCCTTCCCATTAGAAATAGCAGGTGTTGAAAAAGAAGAACGGAATCAACGTGTTCAATCTCTCATTAATTTGGTCGGTTTATCCGGGAAGGAAATGACCTATCCTTCGCAATTAAGCGGTGGACAAAAGCAACGGGTGGGCATAGCAAGAGCTTTAGCAAACAAGCCTTCCGTATTATTATGTGATGAAGCAACATCAGCCTTAGATCCAGAAACAACAAACTCTATTTTAGACTTGCTTGTTGACATAAATCAGCAATTAGGCTTAACGATTATATTAATTACACATGAAATGCATGTTATTCGCAAAATATGTAACCATGTAGCCGTGATGGAAAACGGAAAAGTGGTAGAACAAGGTAATGTATTGGATGTGTTCTCACACCCCAAAAAAGATGTTACGAAAAAGTTCGTTCAACAGCTAATGGGGGATGCAGAAGCCGAGAATGAGTTTGAACATTTAGTTCGCACATTTGAGAATGGTAAGTTGATTCGTCTCCATTTTGTAGGTGAAACAACGAACGATGCTTTAATCAGTAAGCTCGTAAAGACGTATGACATTGACATTAGTATTTTACAAGGGAAAATTACGCGAACACAGGCTGGTGCGTACGGTACGCTATTTATCCAGATGACTGGTGAAGAATCAGAAATCACACAAGCAATCCAACATGTAACAGAAAAAACTTCTGTAGAGTTGGAGGTGATTCGCGGTGTTAGCTGATTTATTTGCTACTATTAAAGTAGAAGATATTATAGAAGCAACGAAAGAAACATTTTATATGACGATTATTGCTTTAATAGGAACCTTTATTTTTGGTATTTTACTTGGGTTACTGTTATTTCTCACTAATAAAGGGGGACTATGGCAAAATAAATGGGTTAACTTTATCACGGCCACGTTTGTAAATGTATTTCGTGCTATTCCTTTTATTATATTAATATTATTGTTATTCCCTTTTACTGATTTTCTTGTTGGTACGATAAGAGGCCCTAACGCTGCGCTCCCGGCATTAATTATTGGAGCAGCACCATTTTATGGACGGTTGGTGGAAATTGCTTTAAGAGAAGTAGATAAAGGTGTCATAGAGGCTGCTAAAGCAATGGGTGCCAAGACCCGAACAATTATTTTTAAAGTATTGTTACCAGAAGCAATGCCAGCTTTAATTTCAGGACTTACCGTTACTGCTATTGCGCTTATTGGTTATACAGCAATGGCAGGAGCAATTGGGTCAGGAGGCCTGGGAAGCTATGCATATTACTCGGGCTTTCAACGTAGAGACTTTGATATTGTTTTGCTTTGTTCCGTAATTATTGTGTTCATTGTATTTCTATTTCAATTTATTGGTGATTATATTACACGCAAACTAGATAAACGTTAAGGAAAATTATTAATTATAATAATGAAGTGTAATTTTGACAAATGTATGCAAATAAAAACGATGAAAGAGGAGCGTGCCAACATGAAAAAATATATTCTTTCCATTTTAATCCTTATTGTATTAGGTGGTTTATTAGCTGCTTGTGGTGGGGAAAAAGAAAAAGACGATAATAAAATAACCGTCGGAGCTTCCAGTGTACCACACGCAGAAATATTAGCAGAAGCTAAGCCGATTTTAGAAGAGAAAGGTATTACCCTGGAAATTAGTGAATACCAAGACTATGTGTTACCGAATGATGATCTTGCGAATGGAGAAATTGATGCTAACTATTATCAACACATCCCATTTCTTGAGCAAACAATTGATGATACAGGTTACGATTTAGATTATATTGCAGGTATTCATATTGAACCGATGGGCGTATATTCCAAAGGGATATCTAATGTGGAGGATATTCCAGAAGGAGCGGAAGTTATTATGAGTAACTCCGTGCCAGATCATGGGCGAATTTTAACTTTGTTTGAAGAACAAGGACTTATTAAAATAGATGAAGATGTAGACAAAGCACGTGCTACTGTTGATGATATAGTAGAAAATCCCAAAAACTTAACTTTTTCACCTGAATATGAGGCTGCTGTCCTTCCAGAATACTATGAAAGGGAAGAGGATGCCCTTGTAGCCATTAATACGAACTATGCAATTGATGCTGGTCTAAAGCCAGAAGAAGATGGTTTATTTATTGAAGGCGATGAATCTCCTTATGTGAATGTGTTGGCAGTGAAGAAAGAGGATAAAGACGATGAAGCATTAAATAAATTAGCTGAGGTCTTACAATCAGAAGAAATTCAAGCTTTTATGAGGGAAAAATATAATGGAGCAATTGTTCCAGTAAAAGAAGAGAAATAAAATAGTAGCAATAGGCTAAGATTTAGCGAAATTTACTGTATGTGTAGGTATCGCCAACGTATCCGTATATAAGTGAAATTTAACCGTGAATATGCCGAATGAAACGTTTATATCCATTTTGAGAAGGGAACTTGTCTTATGTTAAGCTTATGATGAGTCAAAACGAGGAAAGGATGATTCCCTATTCATAGTGGAATAAAAATGAAGTACACTTCTGAAATGGAAAAAGCAATGCAGCAATCGCATCATATTGGTTTTGGGGAGTATCAACGGAAGTTAAAACAACGGCTAGCAGTTGAAAAAAAACGGCAGCAAGAATATCAGAAGTGTAAGCTATTTACCTTAGCATATATGAACCAACAACACGGCTAATTATTTTAAAAATGTAGATAAATAATAGCGTAAGGGCGTTTGCGATTCGCATAAACGCCCTTTTGCTATTGTTGTAAGGCCTGCTTCAACAATTTGAACAAGCCTAAGTGAGAAATAGCAACGAAATTTTTTCGTAAGAGGGCTTTAGGTTATACTCTTAAGCTACTAAAATATTCAGTGGGATCCAAAAAAAATTAAACGGATGAAAGATGCACCTTTATGTGGGCATATATCCTTGTAACCGCTGCCAGTATGCATTTTGAATCATTAAATTAAGTAGAGGCAAAGAAGTTGAGTTATCCATTATCAATAAGATAACATAAAGAATGTCCATTTATACATAGGATTTCCTGTTCTAAAGAGTTGATAATAAATTCGAAATGATTTAAGATTGTAATGAGAATAAATTGAGAATGACTATCACGCTTAGGCAATGTGATAATTACAATAATGAATTTGGAGGTATAAATATGGCTGGATCAACGCTAGAAATTAAGAATTTACACGTATCAATTGAAGATAAGGAGATACTAAAAGGTGTCGACTTAACAATAAAGGGTGGAGAATTTCATGCAATTATGGGACCAAATGGTACTGGTAAATCCACTTTAGCTTCTGCGATTATGGGGCATCCGAAGTATGAAGTTACAGAAGGAAGCATCTTATTGGATGGAGAAGATGTATTGGAAATGGAAGTAGATGAGCGTGCTCGTGCTGGTTTATTCCTTGCGATGCAATATCCAAGTGAAATTAGCGGTGTAACTACTTCTGACTTCTTGCGTTCTTCGATGAATGCTCGCCGCGGCGAAGGAAACGAAATTTCACTTATGAACTTTATTAAAGAAATGGACAATGCTCTTGATTATTTAGAAATTGATAAGAATATGGCGCAAAGATATTTGAATGAAGGGTTTTCTGGCGGGGAGAAAAAGCGTAACGAAATTCTGCAACTTATGCTACTGAAGCCTGAGATCGCCATTTTGGATGAAATCGACTCTGGTTTAGATATTGATGCATTGAAAATAGTGTCTAAAGGCATTAACAAACTTCGTGACGAAAACTTTGGCTGCTTAATTATTACACACTATCAACGTTTATTAAACTATATAACTCCTGATTTCGTGCATGTCATGATGCAAGGTCGCGTTGTTAAATCTGGTGGACCAGAATTAGCTAAGCGTCTTGAATCAGAAGGTTATGAGTGGATTAAAGAAGAATTAGGTATCGAAGATCATACTGTTGAGCAAAATGCGTAACGTAAGGAGGGGTATTTATGACTGTAGAAACCAAGTTACCATACAATAAAGAGTACATTGAACAATTTTCAAAAGAACGAAATGAACCACAATGGATGTTAGATTTACGACTTCAAGCGTTAAATAACGCTGAAAAGCTAGAATTGCCAAAACCGGATAAAACGAAGATTGGTAAATGGAATTTTACGGAGTTTAAACATACAGCAAAAGGTGAGGAAATTACTTCATTACAAGATCTGCCCGTTGAATTACAGGAATATTTAGATGAAAATAACTTACCTGAGAACCTCCTAATTCAGCGTAATCATTCTGTTGCTCACAGTACATTAAGTAAAGAACTGGAAGATAAAGGTGTTATCTTCACAGATATTTTTACTGCTTTGCAGTATCATGGCGATCTCGTACAGCGCTATTATATGAAGGATGCCGTATCTGTTGATGAGCATCGTTTAACAGCCATGCATGCAGCTTTAATGAACGGTGGTGTTTTTGTTTACATTCCTAAAAATGTCGTTGTTGAAGCACCTTTACAAGCTATATTCTGGCAGGAAGATCCAGAGCTCTCTATATTTAACCATGTACTCGTCGTCGCAGAACAAGGCAGTTCAGTAACGTATGTAGAAAATTATATTTCTCATAATGAAAACGAATCAACGGTTGCAAATATTGTAACAGAAGTTATTGCCCAAGATAATGCAAAAGTTTCTTTTGGGGCGGTGGATAATTTTGCCGCAGGTACTACGGCATACAATAACCGTCGTGGGGTTGCTTACCGGGATGCAACGATTGAGTGGGCACTTGGACAAATGAATGAAGGTAATACCGTCTCAGAGAATATTACCCATTTAGTTGGCGAGAATTCACTATCCAATGCGAAGACAGTATCTGTTGGCCGTGGAAAACAAACACAAAACTTCACTGCAAAAATTGTCCATTTTGGTAAAAATTCAGAAGGATATATTTTACAACACGGTGTAATGAAAGAAGGAGCTACTTCTATTTTTAACGGAATTGGTAAAATAGAACACGGTGCTTCCAAATCAAATGCGGAGCAAGAATCACGTGTACTCATGTTAAGTGAGAAAGCTCGTGGGGATGCCAACCCGATTTTATTAATCGATGAAGATGATGTAACTGCTGGTCACGCAGCTTCTGTTGGGAGAGTAGATCCATTACAGCTTTATTATTTAATGAGTCGAGGAATTACACAAGAAGAAGCAGAACGTCTAATTATTCATGGTTTCTTAGCTCCAGTAGTAAATCAACTTCCAATTGAAGCGGTGAAAAATCAATTGACGCAAGTTATTGAAAGGAAGGTATATTAATGGATGTTAAAGCCATTCGCGAGCAATTTCCTATTCTCAACCAGGAAGTGAATGGCCATCCTTTTGTTTATTTAGATTCTTCAGCGACTTCACAAAAGCCTATCCAAGTGATTGAAGCTGTAGATACCTATTATCGGACATATAATTCCAATGTTCATCGTGGCGTGCATACGCTAGGTACAAAAGCAACAACTGCGTATGAGGGAGCAAGAGAAAAAGTACGTCGTTTTATTCATGCATCCAGTAGTGCCGAAATTATTTTTACGCGAGGAACTACAACGGCGATTAATACCATTGCAACTAGCTACGCACGGACTAACTTACAAGCTGGGGATGAAATTATAATTACGCCAATGGAGCATCATAGTAATATCATCCCTTGGCAGCAAGCTGCCAAAGCCACCGGTGCTACATTAAAATATATACCATTACAAGAGGATGGGACGATCCGGTTAGAAGATGTCAGGGAAATGGTTTCCGAACAAACAAAAATAGTTGCAATGACGCATGTATCTAATGTGTTAGGTACGATCAATCCAATAAAAGAAGTAGCCGCTATAGCTCATGATCATGGAGCTATTATGGTAGTAGATGGAGCACAAGGCGCACCGCATATGAAAGTAGATGTTCAAGAGCTTGATTGTGATTTCTATGCTT
>NZ_JABXHF010000023.1:0-54646 GCF_013393565.1 Virgibacillus sp. | reverse complement strand
AATTATGATGCCAGAAACTTCAGTAACATAGCCTTTAAACCAAACAATTTTTTGAAAAGTCATCTAGGATGGCTTATTTGGCATGCTCAAGTATCTGTTCTACACATTAATGGTTTATTTCAGACTTTTCCCCCTCTGTGTATAATGGTTTATACTAATTGAATATTTATTATGATAGAAATATAGTATCGATTAATAGTCTGTTTGTCAACCTTTATATTAATGAGTTAACGATTGTTAGAGGAGAGAGAACATGCATCTGTTAAGTGATATAGCATGAGGGAGAGGGATGCTATTATTAAGATTTAAACGGCATTTATATTGTTCTTTATATATTGTTCTTTATATATTGTTCATATAGGAAAGCATAAAATTTCAATGGTTTATAGAATAAGCAAAACGACGGCGTTTCATCGCCATAAGGTCTTGATGGTAAGCAAAGTTTTTCTAAGGTTTAAGGTGTTATGCATAGCATTTACTAAGTTGGCTTATAGCCTTAATACTAAATACAAAAGGGAGCAAAAATATAATTCGCGCACCAATTATAGGTACGCGAATGCGCTTTTTTAACTGACTGAAAGTTTTAAAATAGTAGGTTTAGCTATAATCTAGTAGGGAAATCCTAAATGTAAAAGTTTACTTAATAGCTGCTTCTAGGGCCACTTCCATCATTTCATGGAAAGTAGTTTGTCTTTCTTCAGCTGATGTTTCTTCTCCAGTTAAGATGTGGTCGGATACGGTTAGCACGGATAATGCTTGACGATCAAATTTTGCAGCTAATGTATAAAGAGCAGTTGTTTCCATTTCTACTGCTAACACTTTGTAGGCAGCTAATTTTTCATTTACTTCCTTTGCATTGTCTCTGTAAAAGGTGTCACTTGTAAATACATTACCGACTTTTAGGTTTAGCCCTTTCGCAACACCGGCATCGTATGCGTTCTTTAATAAATCGAAGTCTGCAATTGGCGCATAATCAATACCACCAAAAACCATTCGATTCATTTGAGAATCTGTTGTTGATCCTTGAGCGAGAATAACATCTCTCACCTGAACATCCTTTTGAATTGCACCACATGTACCTACACGAATTAATTTTTGAACATCATAGCTTTGCATTAACTCATTGATATAAATAGAAATAGAAGGGACTCCCATACCTGTTCCTTGAACAGAAACCTTTTCCCCTTTATATGTTCCAGTATATCCTAGCATCCCTCTTACTTCGTTATACTGTTTTGGATTTTCAAGAAATGTTTCTGCGATAAATTTAGCGCGGAGAGGATCACCAGGTAATAAGATTTTATCAGCAATTTCTCCATATTTTGCACCAATATGTACACTCATCATGTTAGCCTCCTTATAATATTGAGTAGGTTTCAAAATAACGTTATCATAGGCTAAAATGAAAAACAACTACAAAGAAAGGATAAATATGAATATTATGTGGTCGAAAAATGCAAGTTATATAAAAAGGATAAGTATGATGGCTAGTGCTAGTAGAGAGAAAATTAGATGATTACTTAATAGAACAGCTTATTTACTTCGTGGGTTTCGTAACTTTTAAATAGAAAAATAAAACATTTTATTAAAAAAACACTTTTTTGTTTCAAAATATCGTTTTTTTGTATATAATAGGTTTAGCTCAGTTTTTCACTTGGATGAAGTGTATACCTATACAAAAAGCTTGTGCTTGTCCTGTTGGAAAAAACAAGGTTAAGGGAGCAGGGGCTATCTTCATTGAGATTTGCTTGGAAGATGAGGAGAATGTAATCGATTTAAAAAGATAAAGAAAATCCTATGCTTGCTGAGCCATTTTATAATTACATTACATGATTATTTCTTTGGAAGGATGAAGGAAAATGACAGAAAAAACTTTCACAATTACTGCAGAAACTGGAGTACATGCTCGTCCTGCTACACTTTTAGTAAACAAAGCAGGTCAGTTTGAATCTGAAGTGGAAATTGCTTACAATGACAAAACAGTAAACTTGAAGTCCATTATGGGTGTTATGTCGTTAGGTATTCCTAAAGGAGCACAAATTAAAATTACTGCTAATGGTTCAGATGAAGCAGAAGCTATTAGTGGTATTGAAGAAGTTATTAAAGAACATCTTGGTGAGTAAATAAATAAACAAGCTGTCAGTCTGCGATACTGGTAGCTTGTTTATTTTTAGGCTCTATACTAATATGTGGGTACGCCTTATTGTATCATTGCGCAGAAAGAGGGGAAATAGTACACATTAGTAATAATCTTTTTCCAAATTAGCTAAGCATTGAAGTGCAGCTTGGTTGTAATCTGAATGTTCTTGTAACAGTTTATTCCGGTATGATTCTATGGCTTCTTTTAATGAATTATTATAATTTGGAATCGTTTCATTAAAAGGGTGTACAGCTGCTTTTTTAACGTTAGTTTTTTCACCAAAAGCTAAAGCTTTTCGTTCATGAAAGAAAACGCCTTCTGTCTGCTGGGGGTTGTGTAAATCACCTTGCATTGGGTGTTTTTTTACTGCAAGCACTTCAACCACGTAACGATCTCCCTTATCATCGACCACTTTTCCAATATAGGTACCTGATCGATAATGTGCTTTTACAATATGCCCTATAGCTACGTCCGCCATAATAATAAGCCTCCCTTCTGTTAAAAAAATGCACTTAGTTCAATTTTGCCAAAGAAAAAAAGAAACTGCAAATAGTTGTAGCATAGTGATACTTTTAAAAAAAGTATCACTATGCATTAAAAGAGAATCCAAACAATACGTTTTCTGAAAATAAACAAATTCCTTTATGCTTGTAGCAAATAATGATAAGTTTGTTATAATAACATGGGAGGATGTGAGGAAAAATGATGCCTTTTCTTTATTTTCCAGAGGATAAATCGGAATATATCCCTGCCATTATAACATTACTTATTTTTATGATTGCTGCAGGGGTGGCCATGTACTTTATTTATAAGAAATCGAAGAAGGATGAGCGAAAATTTAAGCAACAATACCACAAGGAATTGCATGAACCTCATGATTAGAAAAACTTGGCTTCTAGCCAAGTTTTTATGTGAAAGGCGAAGTCCAAGTAATAAAATTTCAGTGGGAGAAAGTAACAGCCGAATGCTATACTTTGCTTCTACGTTAACGCACAATTGAATCCCCCTCCATGGTGGAGGGGTTTTTAAATGATAAAATTTTTGGTTTCTTTTTTGTATAATAATTGTATTCTATAAATAAACGAGTAGCAGTATAGTTAATGGGCAAGCTAATTTTTAAAAAAGGGTGGATGTATAATTATGAGAATGGTGATGGTCATTTCTCTATTATTAATAGCTGTAGCTTGCCAGCCAAAAGATGAAAAAACAAAAGAAGTTGAAATGTACAATTCATCAGGTGATATGGTTGGTACAGCCAGTTTTCATGAACAATCTGATGGGGTAAAGGTGAAAGTGGAATTAGAAGGGCTGGAACCAGGGTTTCATGGAATACATGTACACGAATACGCCAAATGTGAAGCACCTGATTTCACATCAGCTGGCAATCATTTTAACCCGACTGGTGCAGAACATGGTCTCATGCATCCAGAAGGAAACCATTTAGGGGACATGCCGAACATAGAAGCGGATGCTAACGGAGTTATTAACGCTGAACTAATGATGCCAGAGACGACGTTATTAGATGGAAAAAATTCGCTAATTAAGGGTGAAGGAACATCCGTTATTGTTACTAAAAATAAAGATGACGGAGTAAGCCAACCTGGTGGAGATTCAGGAGAGAGAATAATTTGTGGCACGTTAACAAAAACAAATGGTGATAATGAAAAACAACCATCAGACCCAACACAAAATAATGAAGATGAAAAGTAGGCCGAATGTACTAGAAATGTTCGCTTTGGATGGTAAAGTAGCTAAAGCATTAAAAAAAGCAGGTCTGGCTAAACGTAACGCTTATGCCACCCTGCTTTTATGAATGAAATTATCTGTTTTGAATTGCTTGGATGATTCTTCTTACGCCCGCTTCCAATGTTGCTTTTGGACAAGCTATATTCATCCGCATAAAGGTTGATCCTTCTTCTCCGTAATCTTTCCCTGTATTTAAACCTACTTTTGCCTTGTGAATCATAAATTCACGTAATTCTTTTGGATCCATATTTAAAGCACTGCAGTCAATCCAAAGTAAGTAAGTTCCCTCTGAATGTGTTACAGTTATTTCTGGAATATGCGTTTCTAACATTTCTTCAACATACTGTTTATGACTTAGCAAAACTTCGCGAAGTTCGTCAAGCCAACTGTCTCCATGCAAATAAGCTGCCTCTAAAGCGGTGTTTCCCATTATGTTTAAACCATGTACGCCTTGTTTTGATAAGTGTGCTTCAATTTTTTTTCTTCGTTCTTGGTTAGGAGTAATGATATAGGAAGCCTGTAAACCAGCTAAATTAAATGTTTTCGATGGAGCCATACATGTTACTGTTTGGTCATTCATGTCTTCAGAAAGAGAAGCGATAGGGATATGTCGCTCATTGGGAAACGTTAAATCACAATGAATTTCATCCGAAATAATAATTACATTATAATCTAAGCATAATTTCGCTATTTTTTCTAGTTCTTCCCTTTTCCACACACGTCCTACTGGATTATGTGGGGAGCAAAGAATGAACGCCTTTACGCCTTGCTTTAATTTAGCTTCAAAATCGTCAAAATCAATTTGATAGTAGTTATCTTCATAGCGCAATGGATTTTTTACAATTTGTCGATCGTGGCTTTCGATCACATTGTAAAAAGGGGTATATACGGGTGTTTGAATAAGTATCTTATCATTAGGCTCTGTTAAAGCTTGCACTGCCATATGTAAACTAGTGACAACACCAGGACTAAATGATAACCAATTAGAATCAATGTGCCAATTATGCCTACGATGAATCCACTTTACAACCGAATCTTTAACTACATCATCCACCATTGTATAGCCGTAAATACCGTGTTTAGCGCGCTCGATAAGTGCTTCGTTTACCTGTTCAGGAGCTCTAAAGTCCATATCTGCTACCCACATTGGTAAGACATCGTCTGTTTGGAATACAGGCTTTAACATATCCCATTTTACAGATCGCGTATTTTTTCTGCTATGTTGCTCTTCAAATAAATTCATTTATAGCCTCCTTAATAATACCATTCTGACATATTCTGTTGGAGACATAGTTGTCATCCAGCTTTGTTATTGAAACTGTCTACCTACGACCAGTGCTCAAACGCATATGTTTAGTATAACATGATATGAAATGAAAGCGCAGAATTTTTGATCTTGTGCTTAGAGGCTTTACGTTATATGAGTTTCTTAAATTTTACTCTGGATATAAAGTGCAGTGAGATTGCCACTTAAAAATGGCAGATATGAGCAGATCAAGCCTAAGTGGTGGATTACTGTACTAACGCTTAATTTGTAATATCCTTTTGGTCAAACCTTTGAGCTAGGGGATGAAAAAATCCTCATTGTTTGGACTCGAGAGAATGATGTTTATTAAAAAGAAAAAAGCAAAGCGTTTTTAGCGCTTTGCCTACAGGGGGAATACGAGAAAGTCTTACATTTCTTAGTATACCCAATGAGAATTATTTTAAACATGCTCATTTCATTTTTATTATTTTACGCTCATCGCTACGCTGCATGAAGAGGTATTGAGGGATGGTTCCCCTAAAAAAATTACAACCTGTCTTCTAATTCTTTTTTTGCATCTTCAAAGCCTGGTTTACCTAAAAGCGCAAACATGTTCTTTTTATATGCTTCAACACCTGGTTGGTCAAACGGGTTAACACCTAATAAATAACCGCTCACAGCACAAGCTTTCTCAAAAAAGTAAACAAGGTAGCCAAAAGTATAAGCATCTAGTTTAGGTACTTCTACTACAAGATTTGGTACGCCACCATCTGTATGAGCTAAAAGCGTTCCTTGGAAGGCTTTATCGTTTATTTCGTGAATGGTTTTGCCAGCCAAATAATTTAATCCGTCTGCATCAACAGGGTCACTTTTTACAGTTAATTGACGCTTTGGCTCTTGAACGCGAAGCACAGTTTCGAAAATGTTACGGCGCCCTTCTTGAATATATTGCCCTAATGAGTGTAAATCAGTCGAAAAATTAGCTGAAGAAGGGTAAAGGCCTTTATGATCTTTTCCTTCGCTTTCGCCAAATAACTGTTTCCACCATTCTGCAAAATACTGTAAACTTGGTTCATAATTAATAAGCAGTTCAGTTGTTTTCCCTTTATTGTAAAGAATGTTACGAACCGCAGCGTATTGATAACTTACGTTGTTTTTTAAGCTAGGTTCAGAAAAATCATTCATAGCATCGCGTGCACCTTGCATCATTTCATCGATGGAAGCGCCACTTACTGCAATTGGGAGCAACCCTACAGCTGTCAAAACAGAATAACGTCCCCCAACACCGTCAGGAATTACAAATGTTTCATAACCAGCTTGATCGGCAGAAGATTTTAATGCACCTTTTTCTTTATCAGTTGTTGCAAAAATACGTTCTTTTGCACCTTCTACTCCATATCTGTCTTCTAACATTTGCTTGAAAATACGGAACGCAATTGCTGGCTCAGTTGTTGTACCGCTTTTAGAAATCACGTTAATGGAAAAATCTTTATCCTTTAACACGTCCATTAAATCATGCATATAGTTTGAACTCATATGGTGTCCAACAAAAATAATATGCGGAGCTTTTCGCTCTTCTTTTGTTATATAAGCTTGGAAGGAGTGGTTAAGCATTTCCAATGCAGCTCTAGCACCTAAATAAGAGCCCCCTATACCGATAACTAATAGCACATCCGAATGATCGCGAATTTTTTCTGCTGCTTTTTTTATGCGATTAAATTCCTCTTTATCATAATTTTCGGGTAAGTCAATCCAATCAAGAAAATCACTACCAGCGCCTGTTCGATTGTGTAGGGCGTGATGGGCAGTTTCTACTGCATTTTCAAGATGATCTAATTCTTGTTCATTCATAAAGGGAAGAGCTTTTTTATACGTGAATGTTACGTGAGTCATGTGTATCCTCCTTTAAAGAGTTAGAAATAAGTTTGTTACATTATTCACTTTACCCAAGAGACGGAGGGAAATCAAGAAAGAAACTGCATAATCTCTATCATTTTACAAAAACTATGTTAGATACGAAAGGAAGGAGGTTGTAAAAATGAATGGAATACAACGGACAGCTTTAGCATTAACAATTATTGGCGCAGTGAATTGGGGCTTAATTGGTTTATTTCAGTTTGACTTAGTGGCTGCAATATTTGGCGGTGAGCAGAGTGCAGCTTTTGCTCGAATTATCTACACAGTAGTAGGGATTAGCGGGCTAGTATTAATCCCACTGTTGTTTAAAACCGATGAAGCTTTTGCAGATCAGCACGAACCAGAAGGTGTAGATCGATAAATCATAAGGCAAACTCCGAATGCGAGTTTGCCTTATCATTATTTCTTATTGTAGTTAGATTGTTTCATCCACTCTTCTAGTTTATCTTTTAACGTATTAAATCCAGAAGGTTCTACTTCTACTTGCTTTGGCTTAACTTGTTTTGGTTTAGCTTGTGGTGTTTCTTGTGTAGCCCGGATAGATAAAGAAACTTTGTTTTTTTCTTCATCAATTTGCAATACTTTTACTTTTACGTCATCGCCAATTGTTAAATGATCATTAATATCTTTAACGTAGCCATGAGTAACTTCGGAAATATGAACGAGTCCTTGTGTTTCTTCATCAAGTGCAACAAATGCACCGTATGGTTGAATTCCAGTAACCTTACCATCTAAAATTTGCCCAATCTCAAAATTGCTTGTCATGCTGAACAACTCCTATTTCTTTTCGTTTCTTTTTACACAATAAAATATTTTAGCATAATAATCTCTAGGTAGCAAAACATACGGGTAGTATTTTAAATGAAAAGAATATTTTTAACGGGTTCAGATAGGAAGTACGAATATAATTTTAACACTATTATTATCATTATGTGAGGAGACAGGTAAATGGTACCAATACAAACAAGTTTGGAAGATGAAACATATGCTTTATTTAAATTAGAGGAAGTGTTAAAACCTATAGGATTTGTTATAGGTTCGAGTTGGGAGTATGATCATGGATACTTAGATATTAAGTTGGATGATCGAGGTACGTATTATTTTTTACGAATTCCGTTTAAAGCTATTGCAGGGGCGTTAGATTCCCCAGGTGTTATCGTTCGTCTACAACAACCATTCGTATTGGGGCACCAATATGAGTCTGGAAATGATATAGATAGTCGAAATGGTGCTGTTCAAGGACTAGTTAACCAATTCCAGACGCCGACAGATCCAGATACGGATATACCAAAAGAATATATTGATATGGGAAAAGATTATATAAAGGAAGTGGAAGCGTTACTTATTCCAAGGCAAGAGTATGATTAACAGGTCACCTTTTTGTAAACGAAATTGGGGTGAAGGGTTCACATAATAGCGCTCATTACGAATAATACCAAGAGGGATTTGCTGTTTATTGCTTAATAAAACAATCGTTTCCTGAAAGGTTAAATCTCCCAACTCCCCCTCCACTTCTTTATGGTAAAATTGTTGCTTCGTTAATAAGTGAAGGATATCTTCAAATGGTTGCGATACTTTATGACGAAATATTTCATGGAAAAATAATATACTTGTAAAGTCGTTAGAGCGTATGATGGTGGTAGCTCCTGCACGACGTGCGTTTTCGATTTGTGTGAGTGAAACAATCTCGGCAATAATGGGGACGTTTGCATTATTTCCTCGAATAGCTACAGCTGTGAGAATGGTGACATTGTCAGCATCTCGTTCATTTTTGGCTGTATCTGTAGTAATTAATACACGATCGGCTAAGTGTATATTTGCTTTTTTTAAAACCATGTCTTCTGTAGGGTCACCTTGAATAAAGTGGACAGGGTAATCAGAAAACGAGACGTGTTCTAGCGTCGTATCGATAAGTACCATTCGAGTATGTGAATTAGACTGAGCAATAGATTCGATTAGCTGTCGGCTTCTTTCATTCCAACCAATCAGTACAAGGTGATTGCTTCCTTTAAACGCTACCCTTCCTTCCTCTATAGCTTGTTCTTGTCTAAAAGTAGAAGCAGCTAAGGAGGTTATGTAGAAAGCAATTAAACTGCCACCTGTTAAGATTAACAATATGGTTATTAATTTACCGATTGGGGTTAAAGGAACAAAATCTCCGTAACCGACAGTTGCTCCAGTAATGAATGCCCACCAAATACCATCAAAAATGGAAGGGAATTGGTTAGGTTCTGCTAAATGAATGAAAAATCCAAAAACGAGCATAAATAAAAAAATGCTCATTAGTAGTTTGAATAATAAAGGCAGTTTAAAATAAATTTGTTTAATTAATCGAATACTCAAATTACTCACCTTTTACATTTGCTTTTTTACATGTTCTTTTGATTATAGTATAAGAAAACAATAGCTATTTCATTGTTAAGTCGGGCTTTTCTATGCATAACGAAGAAATGAGAGATTCACCATTTTGAGCATAAGCAACTAACGCTGCTGTATGCTCAAAACGCTACATGTTTTTCATATAGTATAGACAAGTTATGGTCTTTATAATCACAGGGTTTTTTGATTATACGAAAGATGATCTCCGTAGCTATGAGTAATTTTAATATACCAGTATGAATTTAGGCGAGTGTTAGCGTCCTAACAGGTTGTCGTTTGTTATTCCATAGAGGCTTTAACAAGGCAGTTTCTCTAACTAATTTGCTTTAACGTGTGTTCTATACTTTTGTATACATGCTCCCAAAACTGGGAGTTATCCCGGAAGCTCTTATTCATAAATAATATCATTTCTTTAAATTTATCTTGATAATCGGCTTCCTCTTTATTTGGTAATTTCGCTTGAGCTTTATCCACAAAATCTTGTATGCTCTTTGCTCGTGGTCCCCATGTAGCTTTTTCATTTCCATTTGCATCAATAAAAATAAAAATAGGAATGGATCGAGATGTTTCATTTGTTAAATATTGATCCATTAGTTCTAGATTTTGATCACGATATAGTATACGCACGTCCATGTTAGTAGCTTCAGCAAGTTTTAACAAGATAGGAATATTGAGCATGGCATCACCACACCAGTCCTCTGTCAAAACAATCACTTTTAATTGTTTTTCTTTTACTTGCGCATAAAGCGTATAATTATCTGGCAGTTGGAAGTGATCATAAATGGCAAGTAAGTTCTCCTTATGCTTTTTCATTGATTCAATATAAACATCTGGTTCTATTCCTTTTTCATACCATTGTAGAAGGTCCATTCGCTTAACTCCTTTTATAGTATATATAGGCGTTCATATTCGCCTATTATTTCTAACCTATTATTTGCTTTCCTGATTGAAATTGTATACCCTCTTGAAGCCGTCGCTTTTCACTACAAGCGGACACTCCTCAGGGCTGCTTGAGCCTCCTCACTCACAAAAAACGCCAAGCATATGCTTTTCCTGCAGGAGTCGCCACCTTGCATTCCAAGCGACCGATTACCTGTTTTACACGCCCAAAGGAGCGTAGATAAATAAAGCTTAAAATAACTTTCAAATCCTTCATGTAATTCCGGTAATTTACATTTTGTTTTGCGAAGGTACTGCTGCAGTCGTAAATCAGTCCACCACAAATTTTAATTTCAGCCTCTCTCACACAAATACCTACCTATTTGGCACAGAATAACCGCCAAAGAAATGGTATATTGTCATACGGTATACTCTCATTCATGTCACAGGCACTTTTAATTAGTCTACCTATATATGCAAGATTGGTAAACAAAAGTGCTTGTGCGGTAATTTTTTGCTATGATAACAATAGAACTTATCAACGTTAGGAGGAAATAAGATGCAATTAGCAAACCAAAAATTTTTGTTAGAGTTATTACAAACCCCTTCTCCATCCAGTTTAGAAATGGAAATCCAAAAGAAGTGGTTGGAATATGTCAAACCTTTTGTAGATGAAATAAGAACAGATCATGCTGGAAATGCTATCGGTGTTTTAAACCCTGAGGCACCATTCAAAGTGTTGTTAGCCGGTCATTGTGATGAAATAGCACTAGTTATTAATCGAATTGACGAGCATGGTTTCTTACATTTTGATAAAATGGGTGGCATTAATCCTAAAGCTGCGGTTGGAATGAAGGTGATGGTGCTAGGTGCAAATGATTGTTTAACAGGTGTTATTGGCGTCAATGCTCAACATCATGGTGGCTTAAAGAATGACTTTAGTTTGGAAGATTTGTTTATCGATTGCGGTTTTAAAACGAAAGAAGAGGCAGAGGAACAAATACATATTGGTGATCTAGCGGTATATAAGACCGAACCGGAATTTCTGTCGGACCGTTATGTTGCTGGTCGCGGTCTAGACAATCGGACAGGCGCTTTTATTGTAGCAGAGGTGCTAAGAAAATTGAAAGAGACGGGCTGTCAAGTAGGTGTCTATGCAGCTAGTACAGTAAATGAAGAAACGAATATGGGCGGCGCTTATTTTGCAGCGGCAGGTGTAGCACCGGATATGGCGATTGCTTGCGACGTTACATTTGCGACAGATTATCCTGGAGTTAATACAAATAAATATGGTGATGTTCGATTAGAAAAAGGCCCTGTATTAGCAAAAGGCGCCCCTATCAATATCAAGATCAATCAACTACTTGAAAAGGCGGCAAAATCTTTAGATATTTCTATTCAGTATGAGCTTACGCCACGTATGACTGGAACTGATGCTGATAAAATGCGGCTGACAGGAAAAGGAGTTCCTGTATCGCTCGTGTCCCTTCCGCTTAGATATATGCATTCTCCTGTTGAAACAGCAAGTATCAAAGATATAGCCGAAGAAATTGATTTGTTAGTGGCAATGATCTCTGCGTTAACAGGAGAAGAAAGCTTAAACCCACTTGATTTATAATAGTGTAAAATTTAATTTTGACACTATTAGGAAGAGTATAAGATTTTTTTGGTGGTTATATAGTAGAAAAAAACGAAGGCTTTCTAAATAGACAAGACTTTCTTTTAAAATGAATCTTTGAGTTTTAATGACAGCAGGATCAGCCTTTTCTAGGTAAATAGAAGCTATGAGCAAAGGTAGGTAGGTTTTTATCCTGAATTTCAAGTGAAAAATTAGGTAGAAGGTCGTTCGTTTTCTTTATATAAGCAAATTGCTTAAACTAAATTTTGGAGTTGTAGGTAAACTTAATCATTTTTATACTAAATAAAAGAGAAACGTTAGTAGTTTTTAGAGCAAAAAGCGTGATTTTAAATTTTCTTAACGGTTAATTTTCATCCCCGTAACAAAACTATATTTGAAGCTAGTTTTCCTGAGTAGGAGGAAACTAGCTTATTTTTTTGCACTACAGAAAGATATAAGATTTTTTTGGTTTATAGTTTAAGCTTTCGCCATAAAAACGCTTGGCGATAAGCCAAGTGTTACTAAGAGAATGAGCATGCATAGGTTACAAATAGGATGAATAAAAGCAAGAAAAAATGAGACTATTTTATTAATTTAGAATATTGAGATGGAAAACGACTTATATCGACACCTTTCTTCATGATTACTCTACTATACTTAGTTTAACAACAAAGAGTGACCTAGTAGCTACAAAAGAACGCAGAAAATGAAAGGGGGGGAAGATGCATCTGTTGTTCTTTTACTTGTAGCAGCTTTGAAAAAATGGAGGGAGGAATAGCTTTGAAAAGAAAAAGAAGGCGACAAACCAAAATGCTAAGCATTGCCGCAACATGTTTTATTGCATTTTCTTTATTCACGCCTGGGATAGCTGGTGCGCAAGAGACGCAGAAATTGCATCAATCTGTAAGTGATTCTAGTAAGGTAGAAAATAAGCTAAGTAGCAAATTAACAAAGCAATTCAAAAATGATGATAAGGTAACTTTTCTTGTTAAATTTGCTGAAAAGGCAGATGTGAAAAAGGCGGCTGATAATGCAAAAAAAACAGCAAAAAAAGCTAGCTTGACAGCACAAAAGGTAGAACATGTTCAACGTTCTGCAGTTATTTCAGAGTTGAAGGCTACAGCTTTAGAATCGCAAACGAATGTAAAAGATTATATTCAAAAGCAAAAAGAGAAAGGAAATGTAGAGACATTTCAATCTTTTCATATTGTGAATGGGATGTCGGTAACAGCTACCAAAAAGATAGCTGAAAAAATTGCTTCTTATCCTGAAGTAGAGAAAATATTACCGAATGAGGAACGTAAACTATTTGAAGTAACTGTTGATAAAGAAGAAAAGCAATCAAAAGCTGAGAACGAAAATCTAGAATGGAATGTGGAACGTGTGGGGGCTCCGTCTGTATGGGATATGGGCTTTGACGGCTCGGGTATTGTAGTAGCAAGTATTGATAGCGGAGTACAATGGGATCATCCAGCTTTGCAGGAGCAGTATCGTGGATATAATTCTGAAACTGGAGAAGTAGATCACGCTGCAAGTTTCTTCGATGCAACAGCTGGCGAAGAGGAAGCTTATGATGATCACTCACACGGTACACATGTTACGGGAACAATGGTTGGAGCAGAGGCTGACGGTTCCAATCAAATCGGGGTAGCACCCGGAGCAAAATGGATTGCAGCAAAAGGATTAAATGCCTCAGGTGTCGGCTATGACAATTGGTTATTATCAGCTGCAGAATGGATGCTAGCTCCAAATGGAGACGCTTCCATGGCTCCGGATATTGTAAATAACTCCTGGGGTGGTGGCTCAGGGCTTGATGAATGGTATCGAGATGTAGTAACTGCATGGAGAGAAGCAGGTATTTTCCCAGCATTTGCCGCTGGTAATACTACTCTAACTAATCCAGGTGGGCCAGGTTCAGTAGCGGTGCCAGCCAATTATCCAGAGTCTTTTGCCATTGGTGCAACGGATGTTAACGATGTGTTAGGAAGTTTCTCTTTACTGGGACCTTCGCCATATGACGAAATAAAACCAGAAGTAACAGCACCTGGTGTTAATATTCGTTCAAGTGTGCCGGGAAGCGGTTATGAAGGAGGATGGAATGGTACATCCATGGCTAGTCCAGCGCTTTCTGGGGTTTTAGCATTAATGAAGCAAGCAGATGGAAGCCTTACTGTGAATGAAATGGAAGAAATCGCTATGTCAACTGCTAATCCGCTCACAGACAGTGACTACCCTGAATCACCGAATAACGGATATGGGCATGGACTAGTTAACGCTTATGACGCTGTTTCTTCTTTAGTATCTGGTTTAGGAACTTTAGAAGGGCAAGTAACAAAAGCTGGTGAAGATAAAGAAGCACCTGTTTTCGAGCATGAGCCATTAACAGAAGCATATATGGGGATGGATTTAGATTTAAATATTCAAGTGTCTGATAATATTAGCGTAAGTTCAGTTGATTTACAGTATACGAACGCAGCTGGGGAGGAAGAAACAATTGAAGCAGAACGTGTCTCTGGTGATTATAAGGATGGAAGCTATATAGCTTCCATCCCTGGAGATCAATTAACTGGGGAAAGTTTATCTTACACATGGTATATGAACGATTTTGGCAACAATGAAGCGAGAAGTGAAACGTATGAGGTAGCTTT
This sequence comes from Virgibacillus sp., assembly GCF_013393565.1. NCBI lineage: Bacteria > Bacillati > Bacillota > Bacilli > Caryophanales > Bacillaceae > Virgibacillus > Virgibacillus sp. The sequence goes on along the minus strand of NZ_JABXHF010000023.1, from coordinate 40,073 downwards.
ACGACCGGGAATTACGGTCGGTTATGAGGAAGATTTTGAAGCAGCATCGGCTGGTTGGACGGTATTTGGAGAAAACAATAGTTGGGAGCGTGGAGTGCCAACTTCCGGACCTGAAACTGCTGCTTCTGGAGAGAATGTATATGCTACTAATTTAGCTGGTGCGTATGAGAGTGATTCAAATACGACACTTGTGATGCCGCCAATTGATCTTCCGAAAGAGGGGGACGCTTTTTTACAATTTAATCAATGGTATAACTTAGAAAACAATTACGACTATGGTCATGTGTTTATTTCCACGGACCAAGAGGATTGGACACAGCTTGAGGAAATTTCCAATGTATCTGACGGATGGGGAAATATGACAGTTGATTTATCCGACTATCTCGGCCAGCGAGTTTATATAGGCTTTAATTTAGATACAGACGGTAGTGTTACACGTGATGGCTGGTATATTGATGACGTTGCTTTAACAGATACACCAAGTACAGAAAATGTTTCTTTAACAGCAGAAGTGTCAAACCCTGGTTTATTAGGATTTATTGATACGGTAAGTTTGGCTTCCAAAGACAAACAAGATAAACAATCAGCCAAAAAGGAAAAAGTAGACCCGGAAAAAATAAAACCTATTCAACCAAAGGAAAAATCAAAACCAAAACAAGATACAGTGAATCCGACATTATTACCAATGCAAGCGCAAGTAAGTGTCATAGAAAGTGGACGTACGGTAACTACAGACCCTGCTACAGGTAGCTACTCATTATTACATGCAGCGGGAGATTTTACGGTAAAAGCTGAAGCATATGGCTTTCAATCACAAGAGCAGTCTGTAACCGTTGATCCGGATGGTACTTCGAAGGCTGATTTTACGTTAGAAGAAGTGGATCAATACACGATAAGCGGAACCATTACGGATGAACAAACAGGCAAACCTATACCAGATGCAACGATTTTAGTAGTGGAGGATGCCAATATTGAACCAGTAACGACAGATGAGGAAGGTAATTATTCACTCACCGCTTATCAGGGGGCATATACGTTAAAAGTACTTGCGAGCGGTTATCATGGTGCAGAAATGAAAATTAATCTAGAGGATAACGATAGTACTCAAAATGTGGAATTAGAGCCATTCTACACGGTGCCTGGTGGAGAAATTGCTTATGATGATGGAACACCAGAAAATGCTCGCGCATTCTATGATGCTGGAAATGGTTGGGGCGTAAAGATGACATTACCAGAAGGAAAGGAAACTGGTGTTGTTGATGCCGCTGTCTTTAAATTTTGGAATGAAGAGTTTCCACAACCAGGTGGTACTGCATTTCAAGTGGAGGTTTGGGATGCAAATGGACCAGATGGTACACCAGGTGAAAAGATAGCAGGCCCAGTTGATGCTGAAGCCATTCGCGATGAAAATGAATGGACAGTCGTCGATTTAGAAGAACATGGCATTGTGGTAGAAGAAGAATTTTATGTGGTGTATGTGCAAACAGCGCCAAATACAGAAGCACCTGGACTTGCTACAGATGAAAGCAGTCCAAATGAAGATAGAAGTTATCAACTAGTTGGTGGATCTTGGTCTAAATCACCAGCAGAAGAAGGAAACTATATGATTCGCGCTCACGTTAATTACGAAGTAGAGGAACCTGAAATTACCTCGCCAAAAGATGGCGCTATTACGAATAAGCAAAAGATTACTGTAGAAGGAACTGCTTCACCAACGACTACGATCCAAATAATGAACAATGGAGAAGAAATTGGCTCGGCTGAAATAGGGGAGGATGGTACGTTTGCTATTCCAGCGGAACTATAAGAAGGGGAAAATGAACTAACAGCAGTCTCACAGCTAGATGGAAATCCAACAGGCGATTCAGAGCCCGTTAAATTAACACTAGATACCGAAAAACCTGAGCTAACCATCGATTCACCAAAAAATGAGGAAAAACTGAATCGAGAGACTGTTACTGTAGCAGGTTCTGTCTCTGATAATAATTTGGACACCGTAAAAGTGAACGGTAAGAAAGCAAAAGTACAAGATGGCAAATATTCCAAACGAATTTTGTTAGACAATGGTGAAAATGAAATTAAAGTGGTAGCTCAAGATGCAGCAGGAAATAAAACGAAGGAAAAAATTACAGTGGATGTCGATTTCACAGCGCCTAAGGTTGAGAATTTAACCCCAGAAGAAGATGCTACACTAGCAGCTGGTGAGTCCATCAAAATTGAGTTTGAAAGTGAACCAGGGCTAAATGCAACCTATGCTATTCATATGCCACTAACGAATACAGCTACGAATGCTACAGAACTACCAATGATGGAAACATCAGAAGGCCATTACGTCGGCTATTGGACAGCAACAAGCAGTGTCGTTGCAGAAGGTGCCGTTATTGAGGTAAAGGTAGAAGATAATTATGGCAATAAGACACGTAAGCAAGCAACAGGAAAGTTATGGATTAACGCTGAGAAGTAATTGCCATTATAAAACCTCGCATTTTATTGGAATGCGAGGTTTTAATTTGAAATATTATTTTCTTGCAAAACTAAAAAATCTCATGTAAAATAATCGTAACAATAAAATATCGATTCCATCTTCGGGGCAGGGTGAAATTCCCGACCGACGGTAAAAAGCATGTGTGCTTAAGTCCGTGACCCGCAATTTTTATTGTGGTTGATCTGGTGCAAGTCCAGAACCGACAGTTACAGTCTGGATGGGAGAAGATGTCGAGCCAAATTTTAGGTACATATATGTGCCTGGTTTTTTCCTATGTTTGTTTACGTTTCCCCTAAAGCCCCGATTAGGCGCTTTAGGGGTTTTTATGTAGGAAGCAAACTGGCTCTAAACCTTCATCACGAGATTGGAATCGATACATGATGAAGGGAGAAATAGAAAATGCAACCGATGAATAAACAATCATCCAAACTGATGAAAGTCATTGTCTTAGCTTTATTAGGTACAATTTCATTATTATTATTTTTCTTAAACTTTCCTCTGCCGTTATTACCAGCTTTTTTGAAAATTGACTTCAGTGATGTTCCGGCTTTAATGGCATCATTCATCTTTTCACCAGTTGCTGGGGTCCTTGTGGTCGCAATTAAAAACCTCTTATATTTAGCTGTATCTGGTGCCGCTGACCCAATTGGTGTACTTGCTAATTTTATAGCTGGAATGATGTTTGTTGTACCAGTGTCTATGCTCTATCACAAATTTAAAGGTGTGAAAAGTATAGTTTCTGGTTTAGTTACGGGAACAATCGTAATGGCAGTTGGAATGAGTGTTTTAAATTATTTTGTTTTCTTACCAGCATATGCATGGTTTATGGGGTGGGAAGACATGTCAAATACTGCAATTAAATGGGGGATAGTCTCTGCGGGGATACTACCATTTAATATTATAAAAGGAATAATTGTTGGCTTGTTATTTGTCCCATTGTATGTAAAGCTACGCGCTTGGGTAGAAGAAAAGCAAGCTAATTTTGCATCCTCGTAATCCAATTCTATTGGAAATTAAAATAACAGGAGCAGTGCAGTCTATTATTTTGAATGGCTCGCACTGCTTCTTTCTTTCCTTATATGGAACTAGCGCAAGAGTTGCTATGTGCCAAAGAGCCGGCTTTAAAAATGTTCTACAATTCACGAAATAAAGCGAATTTTTTGCTTCGTATACGTTATCTAGTAAATAATGTTTTATACTATATAAAAGTTTAAAGGTTTAAAGTAGAAGAAAAACTACAGCTTTCCCAATAAGACTTGGCGACAAGAAGCCAGGTTTTTCTAATAAAAATAATAGAAACAGAGGTGTTTTAGGTGGCTTATGGGAACATAACGGATGTACCAGGGATAAAGGTAGGAAATGTTGAAAATATGGAAGCGATAACAGGGTGCTCTGTCGTTGTGGCAGAAAATGGTGCGGTTTGTGGTGTAGATGTTCGAGGATCAGCGCCAGGAACAAGAGAAACAGCATTATTAGATCCTGTAAATACTGTGAATCAAGTACATGCAATTACGCTTTCTGGTGGTAGCGCGTTTGGCTTAGCCACAGCTGATGGAGTAATGCGCTATTTAGAAGAGCAAGGAATAGGTTTAGATGTTCGTGTTGCTAAGGTCCCGATTGTTCCTGCAGCAATTTTATTTGATTTAGCTGTTGGTGATAGCAAGGTTCGTCCAGATAAAGAAATGGGTTACCAAGCAGCCAAACAAGCTAAAAAAGGATATTTTTCTTTTGGGAATGTTGGTGCAGGATGTGGTGCAACGGTCGGAAAAGTAGCGGGCTTCAAACATTGTATGAAGGGAGGATTAGGAAGTGCGTCAGTAGAACTTGATAATGGCATAGTTGTCGGAGCATTCGTAGCTGTAAATGCAGTTGGAGATATTAGACACCCAGACACAGGAGAAATATTAGCAGGACCAATAGATTTGGACACCCAAGAAATGATGGACAGTATTACTTATATGCAAAAACACCAAAGTCAAAAGTCTGCTGGTATGAACACGACAATTGGTGTGATAGCTACGAACGCTTTGCTTACGAAAGCAGAGGCTACCAAGATTTCACAAATAGCTCATAATGCTTTGGCAAAGACAATCTATCCTGCACATACGCAAATGGACGGTGATACGATCTTTACTTTAAGTACAGGGCAACGAAAACAATCCATTGATTTAATAGGAGCTATGGCTGTAGAAACATTGGAAGAATCCATTGTCCAAGCAATTCTAGCAGCAGAGTCCGTTGGAGGTATTCCTGCTTATCAAACATATAAGCTGAGAAATAGGTAGGCTACTCCAAATAACTTGGGCTACTAATAATCAGTGGGGAATAAAAAAACCCACTGATTGTAGGTTCACTATTCTTCATGTGTTAAAATTTTTCAAGAGAATAGAGTTAGGGCACTAGCAATTCGTGTGTAAAAGAAGCCCACACGGATTGTTAGTGCCCACTAGAAAAATGAGAGTTAACTTCATTTTTCTCCTACTAAAAAACGTGCTGTCGGTTGTGCTTCTAGACGTTCAATTGAGATTGGTTTTCCAGACTTTTCACTTAAACCAAATGTACCCATTTCGATTTTCTGTAGCGCATCATCAATATCTTGTAATTGTTTTTCTAGCATTTGTTGTATTCCTGCTTGTTTTTCCTGTTCAAATTGTTCCGAACTCATATCTGCTGGGTGATTATCGTAATCTGCCAGCTTCTCCAAAGATTCATTTGGTACTTTCGTAACTTTGGCTTCTATTGCTTCTTCTGTTTCTTTTTTCAACTTTAAGAGTCGTTCTTTAAACTCAAATAACTTGTCTTCAGTAAGATGTGTTTTCATTGGCGAACCCCTTTCAAGCCTTGGATTATTTTTCTTTGGTAATAACACCAATGGTGCATCGAGAAACGCATAAGAGCCAATTTTCTGCATCGGTAATTTTTATTTCCCAGACCATCGTTGACTTGCCAATGTGTATCGGAAGTGCTGTAGCTGTAACCTTCCCATTTTTAATGCTTCGAATATGGTTAGCGTTAATTTCTATTCCGAAAACGGCTTGCGTTTGGAGGTCAGCATGCAAACTCGCCCCAATACTAGCAGCTGATTCTGCTAATGCAACGGAGGCACCTCCGTGTAAATATCCAAATGGTTGGCGTGTTCGCTTATCGACTGGCATGGTAAGCTGTACTTTTTCCTTCGTCATTGTTACTGTCTCAATTCCAAGTGCTTCCATTAGTGTATTCGGGTAAGCCATGTATTTTAGTACCTCCTAATTCACAAACGTACTGATAAATAATGAAATTCCTAATAAAATCCCATAAATGGAATTAGTTTTACCCGTTGCAGCCATTGCTGGCATCATTTCAAGTGGTTGCGTTTTACCTTTAAATTTTAGGATAACATCTACAGCTTTAATTGCCCCAATAAAGGTAATCAATGACCATATTGGAAAAATGTTTTCGATAATAAGCCATGCGGTTATTACGAAGGCAACTATAAACATCATTCCTAGAAACACGATAGCATTCTTTCTCCCTAATAAAATTGCTAATGTTTTGCGTCCGTTTTCCTTATCATTTTCTAGGTCTCTAATGTTGTTAGAAAGTAAGATAGCGCCGATGAAAATCGCAATTGGAATGGAAGCAAACAACACTTCTGCAGTAATGGTTTTTGTTTGAATGTAATAACTAATTCCGATAATCACAGTTCCCATCAAGAATCCTGAAAATAATTCACCTAATGGAGTATAGGCAATGGGTAAAGGACCTCCTGTATATAAATATCCGAAAAGCATACATATTAAACCAATAACTGCAATCCACCAGCTTGAAGTTGCACTAATATAAAGACCAAGTAGCATTGCCATTCCAAAAAAGGTTAATGCCAAGCTTAGTACTGTTCTCGGTTTAATACCATCTCGTACGATTGTACCCCCAATACCAACGGAACCTTCATTATCAAGACCTTTTACAAAGTCATAATACTCATTAAACATGTTTGTCGCCGCTTGAATAAGCATAGAAGCAATTAGCATGGCGAAGAAAAGTAGTAGATTCATATGCCCTTCATGAAAAGCAAGCATTGAGCCAACAAATACTGGTACGAATGAAGCAGTTAATGTGTGAGGACGTAATAACCTCCACCATATTTGTAAACCATCCCTTTCATTGAGCGCTTGTTTTACGGTTACTTTATTAGATGCATGCATATATTTTTCCCCCTCCCTTTATTTGATGCAATATATTGGTAGTATCATAGACCTAACACTCGTTTTGTTAAGACGCCTGGAACATGAATCATATTAATTCTATGGAAATTACGATATAGTGTCAACGCTTGCGATTGATTTCCTTGAGAATAACCGAAAAAGAGAATAAAATGAAGTAGAAAGTTTGTCATTGTGAGTGTAACGGAGGTTAATTGAAATGATAGAAGTACAGGGTCAGCAAGTTGAAGAACTTTTGCGTGAGGCTATTAACCAGATGGGATTAAAGCAAAGGACACAACTTGTAAGTATTACGAAACGAGTAGAAGCACAAGATCCCGTTCTCTTCTTTGCATCTGCTGCAAAGTTAAATAAAGAGCGTTGTTTTTGGATGAGTACAAAGGATGCATTTTCCATTGTCGGTGTTGGAAATGTGTTTGAAATAAATGCGAACGAAGATCGTTTTCAATATATAGAAGAAACATGGAAAAAATTATTAGATGATGTATGGGTTTATAATCCATTTAAAGCTCCAGGAACAGGGTTAGTGACTCTAGGTGGGCTAGACTTTGACCCAAAGAAACCTAGAACGGATCTGTGGAATGATTTTCCAAGACTTCAATTTAAAATCCCAGAATATATATTGACGAAAAATAATAGTGATTTCTATTTAACGATAAACATAAAAGTATGTAAAGACGATCATCCGATTCAGCTATTGAAAGCGATAGAAGCTGTGGAGACAAAGTTGTTTCAAACTGTAAAAGAGCAGCTTGACTTACCCAAAATTATTCATAAAAAGGTGATTGCTCCAGAACAATGGAAAAAAACGGTTCAAAGAGCGAAGCAAGAGATTCAACAAAAGCAAATGGATAAAATTGTACTTGCAAGAGAAATGCGACTTACGTTTAGTAAGCAAGTTGATATTAGTCAAATGCTAAGTGATTTAATTGATAAACAATCTAATAGTTATATTTTTGCTTTTGAACAAAGTGATAAAAGTTGCTTTGTAGGCGCTACTCCCGAACGACTTGTAAGGATAGAGAAAAAGGAGTTGTTATCCACCTGTTTAGCAGGAACTGCTCCAAGAGGCGCTACAGTGGAGGAAGATCAACGAATTGCTGCTACGCTTTTCCACGATCCTAAAAATAGAGAAGAACATGACTTTGTTGTGCAGATGATAAAGCAAGGCATTAATAAGTATTGTACAGATGTGCAAATACCAGATATACCAGTAGTTTATCCATTAAAAAATTTACAGCACTTATATACACCTGTTACGGGAATACTTAAAGATGGTTATACTATTTTTAATGTCATTAAAGAATTGCACCCCACTCCTGCATTAGGGGGAGTTCCCAGAGATTTGTCTATGACTTTTATCCGAAATAATGAGCGGTTAGATCGTGGTTGGTATGGCGCACCAGTCGGTTGGTTAGACAGTAATGAATATGGGGAATTTGCTGTAGCTATTCGTTCAGCATTAATCCAAGATGATGAAGCTTCTTTATTTGCTGGCTGTGGAATCGTGAAGGACTCAGATCCAGAAGAAGAATTTGCGGAAACTGAAATAAAATTTTCACCAATGCTGACTGTTTTAGGAGGACAAGCATGAACCATACAGAAGTTTTGACGCGATACGTGACGAATTTTGTCGATGAATTAGTTGTTAATGGTTTGACAGACGCTGTTATTTCTCCTGGATCTAGATCCACGCCATTAGCGCTAACACTGGCTGAGCATAAAGAAATAAAGGATTGGGTTATTATTGATGAAAGGTCGGCTGCTTTTTTTGCGTTAGGACTTGCGAAAAAAACGAAACGTCCTGTTGTACTTGTTTGTACTTCTGGAACAGCGACAGCCAATTATTATCCTGCAATTGTGGAAGCCTATCATAGTCGAGTTCCACTCATCGTGTTAACTGCTGACAGGCCACATGAATTAAGAGGAATAGGCGCGCCTCAAGCAATTGATCAAATAAAAATGTATGGAGATTTTGTGAAATGGTTTCACGAAATGGCACTTCCAGAAGCAGGAACTGCCATGCTACATTATGTGCGAAATAAAGCGGCAAGCGCTTACCATATCGCGAAGGAAGGAAATCAGGGAGTTGTTCACTTGAATTTTCCTTTTCGTGAACCATTAATGGTGGATTTTAGTCTTAATGATGTATGGGAAATAAATGATATTTCCTGTACAAGTCCCATATTACCGACGTTTGAAGGGAAAAAGCATTTGTCTAAACAGCAAGTGGAAGAAATTTTGCGTCAATTAGCAGGTAAACAAAGAGGGGTTATTGTATGCGGACCGCAAACAGATTTGCATTTTCCAGTTGCGGTTACGAAGCTTGCTGAGAAGTGGGGACTTCCTATTTTAGCTGACCCTTTATCGCAAGTTCGATCTGGGGCTCATGTTTCTGATGTAATTATTGAAGGATATGATGCGCTACTGCGTAATAAAACCATTCGGGAAAAACTAAAGCCTGATTTTATTATTCGTTTTGGAGCCATGCCTGTTTCGAAAGCCTATTCTTTCTATGTGAAGCAACACCAGGATGCACTTCAAATGGTCGTTGAAAATGATGAAGGTTTCCGCGAACCAACCAATAATCCGACGACGTTTATTTTTGCAGAACCAACTACTTATTGTGAGGCTTTAGCAGATGCAGGGACTGAAACTACATCAAAAGAATGGTTGCAATTGTGGAAGCAATTTAACGACATTGCGAAGATGCATTTAAATGACCAATCAGATATTGAAATTAGAGAAGGGGAAGCGATTCGTGCTGTCATGGATTCAACTCCAAACCAGAGCACAATTTTTGTAGGCAACAGTATGGCAATTCGTGATTTAGATTCGTTCTTTTGGAAAACAGATAAACAAATAGAAGTGCTTGCCAATCGAGGGGCAAATGGTATTGATGGTGTTGTATCTTCTGGTTTAGGCGCTTGTGCGGCTGGGGTAAGAGTTACGCTTGTATTAGGCGATTTATCTTTTTTTCATGATATGAATGGGCTGCATGCGGCGATGCATTACCAATTGCCATTGACTATTTTATTAATTAATAATAATGGTGGTGGAATATTTTCCTTTTTATCGCAGGCTGATGATAAAAAACATTTTGAAGCTTTATTCGGTACACCTTTACATATCGATTTCAAGTATGTTGTTCATATGTATGGAGGTTATTATGTGCATGCAAAAACAGAAGCGGATGTGAAGCAGAAACTCATTGAAAGTTACAACAGAGAAGGTCTGTCCGTAATTGAAGTGAAAACAAATAGAGACATGAATGCCAACTGGCACAAAACGAAATGGCAGGCCATTGAACAGGAAATTTTGGAGGAGAGGAATAGATAGTGTACTTTTCCACAAATGATGCTACGTATTGGTATGAAATAGATGGCGAAGGATATCCCCTTGTTTTATTACATGGATTTACGGGTAGTAGTGAAACGTGGCAACCATTTATAACGAAATGGAAGCAAGAATGGCAAGTTATCACGATTGACCTTCCAGGACATGGAAAGACGAACGCGAAACATAAATCCATGGAAGCATGCTGTAGAGATATTGCTTCACTATTGCAATATTTACAGCTTGAACCTGTTCATCTGCTTGGTTATTCTATGGGCGGAAGAACAGCCATTGCATTTGCAATAAGTTATCCTGAATGGGTCAATGGTATTATATTAGAAAGTACTTCTCCAGGTCTTGAAGATTTACTAGAGCGGCAAAAACGAAAACAAGCAGATGATGAATTAGCAAAGAAAATAGAACAAAAAGGTCTAGCATGGTTTGTTTCCTATTGGGAAAACATCCCCCTATTTTCTACGCAACAAAAAATGTCCACCAATAATCAAACCAGAATTCGAAAAGAACGCATGCGTCAATCTGCTGTTGGTCTTGCTGATTCCCTCCGCTTTATGGGGACAGGTACACAGCGGTCCTATTGGAATGAATTAGCTTCCATGGATAAGCCTGCTTTTCTAATAACTGGTGAGTTAGATCAAAAGTATTGTGTTATTATGGAGAAAATGTCTCGCATCTTGCCAAATGCAGTGCATCATATGGTTCCTGATGCTGGACATGCAATTCACGTGGAGAAACCGAATATTTTTGGTAAAATAGTAAGTAGACATTTAGAAAGTTTAACATAAAATGTCTGCTTACATACATTTTAAAGGAGGAAGTATCGTGGCAGTACAATGGGAAAAAGTAAGAGATTATGAAGAAATTTTTTATGAAAAATATAATGGCATCGCTAAGGTAACGATCAATCGCCCTGAAAAGCGAAATGCGTTTACTCCATTAACTGTAAATGAAATGATTGATGCATTTGCGGATGCGAGAGATGATTCTGACATTGGTGCAATTATTTTAGCAGGAGAAGGGGACAAGGCGTTTTGTTCAGGTGGTGACCAATCAGTACGTGGGCATGGTGGTTATGTAGGTAGTGACCAAGTGCCAAGATTGAATGTATTAGACTTGCAACGCTTAATTCGTACAATTCCAAAACCGGTAGTTGCTATGGTGTCTGGGTATGCTATTGGCGGTGGACATGTCTTGCACGTCGTGTGTGATTTAACGATTGCTGCAGACAATGCTATTTTTGGACAAACTGGTCCGAAAGTAGGTCGTTTTGACGCTGGTTATGGCGCTGGCTTGCTTGCTAGAATGGTCGGTCATAAGCGTGCACGAGAAATTTGGTACTTATGCCGTCAATACAATGCTGAGGAAGCTTATGAGATGGGTTTAGTTAATACAGTTGTATCATTGGAAAAATTAGAAGAAGAGACGATTCAATGGTGTGAGGAAATGTTATCCAAATCTCCAACTGCATTGCGTTTCCTAAAAGCTTCCTTTAATGCAGATACAGATGGGCTAGCTGGACTCCAACAAATGGGCGGCGATGCAACGCTGCTTTACTACACAACAGAAGAAGCAAAAGAAGGAAGAGATGCTTTTAAAGAAAAAAGGCAGCCAAACTTTAAAAAGTTTCCTCGCTTTCCTTAATTTAAAAACTGTTTTAAAGGAAGTAGCTGAAGTAAATGTATAATTCTAAGCTTCTTACATATGTTCGCCATGTAAAATGTGCTGTAAGGCTCTACTTTTAGAATAGATAACAAGATTTATATAACACTTTAAGTAGGAGCTAACAGAGCGCACAAAAAGTTTTTAATTAACTCTTGCGGTATTCAATAGCATGAAGTAATGGTCGGAATTACCGAAGGTAGGTTCGTTTTCTACTGCTATACAAAAAGTCTTTGCTCCAATCCTAAGCAAAGGCTTTTTGTACTATCAGGAAACTGGTTATGGCTTACAGATATGAACCAGTTACTATGAAAGTAACTATCTATTTGAATAATAATTTTGTAGCCGTTTCTCTAATGCAAAATGAAAAGAGGTGTTAAATATGCAAACAGTAATACCGCATTGGCTTACTAAGCAGGCGGAGATATCACCTGAGCAAATAGCAATTCAAAATGGTAATGGAAGTACACTTACATTTCAACAGCTAAAGGAAAGTAGTCAGAATTATGCTAGAAAATTGGCTGCTTTAGGCGTGTCAAGCGGAACTCATGTTGCGGTGCTTTCAACGAATAAACAGGAGATGGTAGTTGCCATTCATGCATTAAGTTATTTGCAGGCAGTAGTTGTTTTACTAAATAGTAGATTAACAAGTGAGGAATTGACTTATCAATTGAAAGACGCTGAAGTGTCATTCTTACTTTATGATGGATCATTAGCTCCTCTGTCCGAAGAAATACCTTTCTCACAAAGCCTATGTTTTACTGCTGTTAATCATTTACAGCCAAAAGATGTGAAATTAGCAACAGAAATAAATTTGCAGACGCCGTTTACGATGATGTATACATCTGGCACAACAGGTTTTCCTAAAGGAGTGGTACATACATATGGAAATCATTGGTGGAGTGCGGTAGGGAGTGCACTAAATCTAGGAATTCAAAAAGAAGATAAGTGGTTAGCTGTATTGCCTTTATTCCATGTTAGTGGTCTGTCCATTCTGATACGTAGTGTTATCTATGGGATGACTGTCTATTTATTAGAAAAGTTTAACAGAAAAAAGGTGCATCATGTGATTTTAACAAAAAAAATAACAATGATTTCCGTAGTAACCGTTATGCTGCAGCAATTGTTAGACGAGTTAGGGGAAGATTCATATCCTGCATATTTACGCTGTATGTTATTAGGCGGAGGGCCAGCTCCAAAACCTTTGTTGGAACAAGCGAAAGAAAAAAACGTACCAGTTTTCCAATCTTTTGGGATGACTGAAACGGCTTCACAGATTGTTACATTAAGTGCTAAAGATGCTTTAAAGAAAATTGGTTCTGCGGGAAAACCTTTATTTCCGGCGCAATTAAAAATTAATACACCGGATGAAAACGGAGTTGGTGAAATATTTGTTAAGGGACCGATGGTTACAAACGGCTATTATAATAATGAATCTGCAACAGTAAATGCCATTCACAATGGTTGGCTAGCTACAGGGGATTTAGGTTATTTGGATAAGGAAGGTTACTTATATGTGGTTGACAGGCGGAGTGATTTAATTATTTCTGGTGGAGAAAATGTATATCCTTCCGAAGTAGAAAGCACAATGGCACGTTTTCCGGGTATCAAAGAAGTTGGTGTGACAGGTAAAGCTGACCCGAAATGGGGGGAGGTTCCAGTTGCTTTTATTGTAACGGATCAAACCTACAACCATGGGGAACTACAATGTTTTTTAACCGAACATTTAGCTGCTTATAAACGCCCCAAAGAAATACATGAGGTAGATTACTTACCACGTAATGCTTCTAATAAGCTAGTTCGTCTAGAGTTGAAGAAATTAATAAAGTGAATTATTACTCTGTTTAAATAGATGGGAGCGATCTAGCAGGTAAATTAGATCAGCTCCTATTTTTTAAAATTAATAAGAGTGGTGGTTTTTCTATCATTTAGAACATCGTGTAGACTTTTTCTTTATACCTAATGAAGCTTTAGTTCAACAAAGGATCTTAATAAAAATATATTGTCAATATTTTAGCTCAAAAAGAGCCGAATTTACCTATAAATATGTTCATTATTTCACAATTAATCTATAGAATATTTGAAGATTACGTTGTATAATTAATCTATCCTAGTAAATAATATCTAGAAAAGGTGGTTATTATTATGGCTAAATCTACATTTCGAGCCACTGCTCAACTGCAGGATGGTGTTCAAGTTAAAGTTAAATCAAGAAATTTTGAAATTACAGTCGATGAACCTAAGAACTTAGGTGGTACAGATACGGGAATGAACCCAGTGGAATTAGTGCTTGGTGCTCTTGGAGCTTGTCAAGCAATTGTTGCACGAGTTTTTGCTAAAAAATTTAATATTGAATTTAGTGACTTTTGGATTGAATTGGAAGGTGACTTAGATCCAGATGGTTTTATGCACAAAGCGGATGTGAGAAAAGGTTATTCGGAAATCCGTTACAACGTGCATATAAAAACCGACGCACCTCAAGAAAAAGTAAAAGAGTTTGTTGCATTTATTGAAGATACTTGCCCAGTAGGGGATACATTGGCAAATCCAGTTAATACAAAGTTAAATAACATTGTTATCGAATAATGCTGTTTTACTTCAGCAAGGATAGGGGATGCTCCCTATCCTTGCTTTTATGTTTTTGACAATCGCACGTTTTTCGCTTTAGAACGAACATGTTTTTATTGAAAAGTGTATATTAGCTAAAAAAAATGATATTGCCCTTTTTGTAATCTTAGTTCGTTTAATTGTAAATATTAGAGTAACTACAATAGAACAATTAGTTTTCACAAAGAAGTTGACTTACATGGGTTATTAATGTAATATATAAATTGCATTAAGTTATATATATATTACTTTTGGTGGTGGATCATGGCAAATAAAATAAAATTGGCACGAGTTGAGAAAGGGTTAACACAGGCTCAACTTGCCAAAAGAGTTCATGCGACAAGACAAACGATAGGCCTTATTGAAAAAAGTAAATATAACCCAAGTTTAAACTTATGTATTGCAATAGCGAAGGAGTTAGGAAAGTCATTAGATGATTTATTTTGGGAGGAATCATAAATGAAACGTTCTTTTATACATGTTTTTTTACCGGAAGATGAATATAAGCAGATGCGAATAGTAACCATTTTAGCTGAAGTAGCTGTTATTGTCTCAGCCCTACTGATGCTATGTTTATTCGCCGGTAGCTGGTTCAATTGGCATATGGGTGGATATTTGACCGCATTTTTTATCTTTGGTTTTATTTTATTTTACACTTATGTACGCTATATTCTGTCAGGTATGGAATATGCAGAGATAGCAGGTGAGATTAATTACAACAAAGCTAAAAGGAAAGTGTATAGTCAATCGATTCGTTTTGGAATTATTTTCAGTATAGTAATGTTTGTTACAAGAGGTATTCCAAATAATTGGATAGGTGTTTTAGATATCATAGGTCCATCGATACTTGCTACAATTTTTTACTTTATTTTTGATCGTCTTTCATTAAAAAAATCATACAAGAAAAATAAAGACTTATTGGATTAATCCAATGTATATGTGTAAACCAATTAATGAATAGAATGACTTAATTAAAAAGTGACATAAATAAACGTCGCTTTTTTGTACTATAGGAGATAGCTTCGGGATAAGAAAATAACTGATTAACTACGTCCGCTGCAGCAACTAGGCAACTTCACTCCATCGCCCTAAGCTAAGACTTCAATCCGTGCCTAAGAGGAAGGTCGAATAAACAGGGGCTTACCGCCCGACATCGGCATACCCCTGTTTTAGTGGGAGGATTCCTAAATCTTTAGTTGATGCTTCCTAGTCGCCACGTTGTTAAACGGGCGTTCCGATCGTTTGTTCTCTCAAATGTGCTTCTTTTTTAATCAGTCATTTAAAATGGACTTTTTATGAATACGAAATTAGAATAAGAGTAGTAGCTTTGAATTGGGGTGATGTAATGAGCATAGTTGAACAAAAATTAGGGAGTCAGCCTGTTAAAAAGAGCTTTTTTCAGTATTTTCTCCCTACTATTCTAGGTATGATGCTTATGTCCGTAAATATCGTCATTGATGGTATATTTGTTGGTAATGGTGTAGGCTCCCTTGCTTTAGCAAGTGTAAATATAGCAGTTCCTGTTTTTTCAATTATTATTTCCATTTCTTTATTAATTGGTGTTGGTGGTGGGACGTTATACTCCATTGCAGTTGGGTCTGGCGATAAAGAGAGAGCAAAGCGTTTATACACCATTTCTATCGTGCTTGTAACGATAATAAGCCTATGTATTAGTGTTTTTGGGCTCCTATTTATGGAGCCTTTAGCAAGGCTCTTTGGAGCAAATGCTGAAACATTGCCCTATGCTTTAGACTATATGCGTATTTTGTTTCTGTTTTCATTAGTCTTAGCTTTGGAAGTATGTTTAAGTATTTTCGTGCGAAATGATGGTGACCCACAATTAGCGATGATCGGTTTAATTGTGGCAGCCATTGTTAATGTTATTTTAAACTACGTAATGATATTTATCCTTGAATGGGAAGTTACTGGAGCTGCGATTGCTACTTCAGTGGCAACACTTATTGGTTTAATCATTTATTCGTTGCATTTCTTTAAAAAAGGCTCTGGTCTAAAATTGACAAAAATAGTCTGGAAGAAGGCCGATTTGAAACAAATAAGCGCCATTGGTCTACCTAGCTTTTTATCCGAAGCAGGTATTGGTGTTTTTGTAATGGGGTACAATATTGCCATTGCTTATTATGCTGGTACAAATGGGCTGGCAGCTTTTTCAGTAATTAACTATTTGCATACTTTTATGTTACTCGCATTTATCGGTATAGGTTCATCCATTCAACCTATGATTAGTTATTATTATGGGGCCAAAAAATTTACTTCTATTAAAGAAACAGTGAAAATTGCAGAAATAACCGGTTTTCTGCTTGGTGGTTTATTTCTAGTTATTGGTTACTTAGGTGCGGATTTGCTTGTATCTATTTTTGGGGTCGATTCCAATGAAATTAAAGACCTGGCTGTAAGAGGGATTAAATTGTTTTTCTTAGGGTACTTGTTTATGGGAGTGAATTTTATTTATATGACATACTATCAATCTATTGGCTACGTTCGTCCATCAGTGGGCATAACGCTGTTCCGAGGATTTATTTTATTAATTGCTATGCTTCTTATCTTGCCAATGTTATTAGGAACTACAGGTGTCTGGCTTGCACTACCAGTGTCGGAGACGATCGTTGCTCTTGTACTTTTATTGGTAGCCAGAAAAGGAGTTATGCATAATCAATTAGAGATAAGAGGCTTTTAATAGATGAAGATTGATCAACATTATTTACTCGCTAATTATAGCGAGTTTTTTTACGCTCTAGGAAAGGATGAATTTTGGTGTAAACAACAGCTTGTTTTGTCGATCAACCAAGTTTTTAACTTCTTAAATAGGTAATAAGTTGTCTAAAAAGGCGCTATTAACGATTAAGATTGGCAAATGATATGTACGTATCGTATTGGTTTTCCATACATGCTTTTTAATGAAAAAGAAACACTATACGATAGGAGGTGTTTGAAATGGAAAAGCAAAAATATTACGTTCAAATGGGATCAGGAGAAATATCAAGGGTGAAGTATCACAATAATGATGAATTTGTTATTTACGCAACGGAGCAAGAAATTATACAATTACGTGAAGCCTTTGATGAAGCAAATGCTTCTGGAATACGTTCATTCTTTCGGGCACATATTCCAGCAGTTCCTTACCATAATGATGCAGCAAATGATGAGTATGACAGTGATATGATCAAGGCGTTCAAACTTGTACATGATTTAGGAGATGAAAAAACGAGAGCGCATATTCAAGAAATGGGCATTTTAGATACGTAATTACAAGACAAAAGAAGAACCGTTAAAATTTAATTTATTATGCCATTTGTGTGAGTGAAGGTTTATCTATTGGTATAGACAGGAATAGAATAGTCAGGGAAATGAATCTTGCTCACACAAGGAGGTATATTGGAGATGAATAAACGACGCATCGTTTATAGCACGACCCTGCTTATCATTATCATGTTATTATCGCTTGTAGTATTGCATATACAAACGCCAACTGCTTCAGGAGATGCGCTAAAAGAAACAGCGCAAGCTACTGTTAATGCAGAAGTCAACCCGTTAACGGAAGAAAAAATAACGAACATAACAGAACAATTTATGGATATTTTACTGCAACCTATTCATAGAAATTATCGTGTGAAGAAATTAGGTTCTAAACAAGATCTGTATGAAGAGTTTAGCTCCGTTGCTACATATTCAGTTGCTAAACCTTTTGTAGAGTATTATTATAGGGAAAAGAGTGGTGGTCTGTACCTTCGTCCAACGAGTAAGCCGGCTTGGTTTTTAAAAGGGGAGCCTTATGAAATCACTGAGCAAAGTGATAATCAAGTTATTGTAACACAAACAAACGAAACAACTTTTTATGGAGATTACACAATAAAATTCGCATTTTCCTTTGATAAACAATGGAAAATAACAAATATTGAATATCCTAAATGAATCTTATGCCATCAAAATGGTAAAATGGACCAATATTGTAGTAACTGTATAGGCATATTTTTATATGGGGACATTTCATCCATATAAGACTAGGGATAGAGGCTTGTCTACTACAGCTTACAGTTTTTATAGAAATGTTAGGGATTTTACCGGAATGGGTTGTCAGATAAATAGTGTTTGTGATGAAACACGAAAATGAAATTCATTTAAAGGTAATGAAGTACTAGAGAAGGCGTTGAAAAAATGTATACATTTAAAGATTATTACCATAATGAAGTAAAATTATCCTTTGCAGATCAACCCTATTCTAATTCTCCGCTTCATGTTTGGGTCATATGCGTATATAAAGATAAATGGCTGTTGACGAAGCATAAAGAAAGGGGATTGGAATTTCCAGGAGGGAAAGTAGAAAGAGGGGAAAGTGCAAAAGAAGCAGCTATTAGAGAAATTAAAGAAGAAACTGGAGGCATTGTTGAAAAAATAAGCTATGTTGGTCAATATTTTGTTTCTGGTAAGTTTGAAAATGTCATTAAAAATGTCTATTTCGCAACAATTTGTTCATTGGAGAAACAAAAGACATATTATGAAACTTGTGGACCTGTTCTACTAGAACACATCCCTGTAGATGTGAAGCAACGTGAAGAGTACAGTTTTATGATGAAAGACGGTGTGTTAACGTATTGTTTATCACATTTGAACTTACAGTTGTGAAATAAGTATGTTAAACGCACTAGGAGCTCGCTGTATAGCCATATATGGTTTTATAGTCCATCGTTGTTTTGGTGAGGTTTTCCAAACATGCAATTGCCTTTTCTATTAAAGATCTATACGGCAGTAATTTCTGCCGTATAGATCTTTAATAGTATCTAGTGTACGAGAAACCACAGCTTTTACGGGGTTACAAGTCGATGCTGCATTTCAAGCCTGTTTTATTTGATTAACCAGCTTTCTATTTTTTCTACAAGCTTATACATGATAGCTGCAAAAATAGCTATTAATACTAAACTCATCATAACAAGCGAGAAGTCAAACACTTGAAAGCCATAAATAATTAAATAACCTAACCCTTGTTTTGAAACAAGAAATTCACCCACAATGACGCCAACCCAGGAAAGCCCAACATTTACTTTTAGTGTAGAAATCATCGTTGGTAATGTGGCAGGGAAAATGGCGTGCTGAAAAATTTGCCGTTTAGTTGCTCCAAAACTTTGCAGTACTTTTGCGTAATTAGGGTCTACTTCATTAAATGCTGAATAGACGACAAGTGTTGTAATGATTACGGATATAATGGCTCCCATTGCAATAATGGATACATATCCCGGCCCTAATGCAACAATGATTATCGGACCTAATGCTACTTTAGGCATAGCATTTAAGATAACAAGATAAGGATCTAATATGTTAGATAAACGCTTGGAAAACCATAGGGAGGTGGCAAGGAAAATACCTACAATAGTTCCAATCAAAAATCCAGCGACTGTTTCTAATAAAGTGACTTGCATATGTGCAAGAAGTGACCCATCTTTCATCTTATCTACAATGACTTGATATATCGTAGAAGGAGAGCTAAACAATAGTGGGTCGATCCAGTAAAATCGACTAGCGATCTCCCAAAGGAATACAAAACTGATTAGGATTAAAAGTTGCCAAATAAGCACATGCTTTTTTTCTTTTTGGACAGAGGATAAATATTGTTGAAATAATTGTTCTTCGGCATTGCTTTGAGCCATCCCTTATTTACCTCCTCCTAAGAAGTCGATATTTTTGCGATTATCCAATTCATCCCATACCTTAACAAATAATAGCTGATATTTAGGATGCCTTCTTGCTAGAAATGGTTGTTCATTACGTAGCTCGATAGGTACGTCAAATACTTTTGATATGGTTCCAGGGTTTGTATCCATGACAAAGATACGGTCACTCATAGCAATGGCCTCGCCAATATCATGAGTAACAAGTACGGTTGTTTTACGGTATGTTTTTAACAGTATTGCGACTAAATCCTCTAACTTTAACTTTGTTTGGTAGTCTAAAGCAGAGAAAGGTTCATCAAACAGTAAAATCATCGGGTCATTGATCAAAGTTCGTACGAGGGCTGCTCGTTGCCGCATCCCTCCTGATAATGCATCAGGATATGCAGCAGCTACATGCTCTATTCCCACTTCTTGTAATAGCTCCATACCTTTTTCTTTTATTTTATTCGTAGCTGTCTGATTTATTTTCGGCCCTAAAAGGATATTATCTAATATGCTTTTCCATGGAAATAAATAGTCTTGTTGCAGCATATAGCCTATTTCTGAAGAAGGGGATTGGATTGCTTTTTCTTTTAAGCTAGCATTTCCTTCTGTAGGCTGGATAATACCTGCCATAATAGAAAGAATCGTCGATTTCCCACAACCACTTGGTCCTAATAATGAAATAAACTCCCCTTCTTGAATAGATATAGAAATATCCTTTAATGCTTTTGTAGCTCCTTGCTTAGAAAAGTAGTAATGAGTAATATTTTCTAATGTTAAAAGTGTCATCACACACTCCCCTTAATCTTGTAATACATCCTTTGCAAATGTTGTATTGACGAGTTCTTCATAAGCTACATCTTCTGGTAATTCTCCCGCTTCTTCCATAATGTTTTTCAAGTTATTCCATGGATCTTTTTGTAATAATGGCTCCGTTGCAAAGGAACCTTGACTTTTATAGCGTTCTATAGATGAGGTTAGCATTTCTAACTCTGTATCTTCAAAATAAGGTTGAATCGTTTGAGCAATTTCTTCTGCAGGCTGCTCTGCAACCCATTGTTGTGCGCGGTAAATAGCCTTCGTGAAACCCTTCATCTCTGTTTCGTGTTCATCCATATAGGTTTGTTTTGCCATATAAACGGTATATGGAACAATTCCTGATTCTTCTCCGAAAGAAGCAATAATATGGCCTTTTCCTTCTTTTTCAAATGCACTCGCAGTTGGTTCAAATAATTGTACATATTCAGCATCTCCAGACACAAATGCACTAGGAATATGAGCAAACTCAATATTTTGTTGTAAGTTTAAGTCCTCATGTGGATCAATTCCTTGCTGTTTAAGTACGTATTCTCCAACCATTTGTGGCATGCCGCCTTTACGTTGTCCTAAAAATGATGTTCCCTTTAATTCATCCCAACTGAAATTTGATTTTTCTTCTTTTGCTACTAAAAAAGTTCCGTCTGTTTGCGTTAGTTGAGCAAAGTTAATAGCAATATCTTTTGAATCTTGAGCATAGACGTAAATAGACGTTTCCGCTCCAACTAAAGCGATATCCGATCCATCTGATAATAGGGAAGTCATCGTTTTATCACCACCCCATGTGGTTTGCAATTCTACATCTAACCCCTCATCTTTAAAAAATCCTTTTTCTAAAGCGACATATTGCGGTGCATAAAAAATGGAACGAGTAACTTCAGCTAATTGAATTTTCTTATTGGAGTTTTCATTATTACAACTTGTTAAAAACAAGAGTATGCTGCTGAAGAGCAGGAAAAATAGAATTTTTTTCATCCTATTTGCTCCTTTCTATAATTTCATTCGTCAAAACAGTTTATGATTGGATAGAAAAATGTGTGAATGCCTAGTTAATTAGAAAAACTTGGCTTGTCGCCAAGTTTTATGGCGAAAGCCTTTGTTTTTCCTATAAGGAGCAAGCGCCCGTTTAGCAACGTAGCGAATGGAAAAAATTAACGGACATAAAGGAATTACGGTGAGGGGATGATTCGATGATGACTTATCGATCAATGGAGTGAAGTCGCCTAATTGCTAGATGATGGAGCAGACGAGACTATTCGGTTTTTTCATTATCCACAACACCTCATTTTATAAATTTCTATACAATAAAAAATCGACCTCCTATTGAGGTCGATATGCAGCAGTAACTGCTAGGTAATACTTTATATAAAATTCCTTTTGGGATGAGGAAACATGAGTTAACCCTTAAAAATAGGGCCAGCATTAGCAATATCTTCACGAGCTTCCGTAAATTGTTTGAAATTCTCATGAAATTTCATTGCAAGCTGTTTTGCTGTTTGGTCATAAGCGGCTTTATCTTGCCACGTGTTTTTCGGAATTAATACTTCATCAGGGACTCCAGGCACATGCATTGGAATTACCAATCCGAAAACTTGATCTTTTGTTGTTTCTACGCCATGTAATTCTCCTTCTAGAGCAGCATGAATCATAGCCCGTGTATAAGATAGCTTCATACGCTTTCCTACACCGTAGGATCCTCCTGTCCAACCAGTATTAACGAGGAAGACATTTGATTGATAGGCGTCAATTTTCTCCCCCAGCATAGCGGCATATTTAGATGGTGCTAACGGGAGGAACGGAGAACCGAAACAAGCTGAAAAGGTCGCCTGTGGTTCTGTTACACCTCTTTCTGTACCTGCTAGTTTACTCGTATAGCCACTTAGAAAGTGATACATAGCCTGTTCTTTTGTTAATTTACTAATTGGAGGCAATGTTCCGGACGCATCTGCAGTTAGAAAAATAATTGTATTTGGGTGTCCTGCCATACTAGGAATTGCAATATTATCCATGTTCTCTAACGGATATGCTGCGCGTGTGTTTTCTGTTAAGATTGTGTTATCATAATCAGGAATTCTAGATTGTTCATCCAATACGACGTTTTCTAATACTGTACCAAATTTAATGGCATCATAAATTTGTGGTTCCTTTTCCTGCGATAGATTGATACATTTAGCGTAACATCCGCCCTCTATATTAAATACACCATTAGGCCCCCAACCGTGCTCATCATCACCAATTAGACGACGATATGGGTCAGCGGATAACGTAGTTTTTCCTGTTCCTGACAAACCAAAAAATAAGGCAACGTCACCTTCATTACCTACGTTAGCAGAGCAATGCATCGATAATACATTACGTTGTGGCAATAAATAGTTCATAACGGAAAAAATAGATTTTTTAATTTCACCAGCATACTCGGTTCCGCCTATTAATACAATACGTTGTTTAAATGATACAAGAATAAATGCTTCTGAATTTGTACCGTCTACTTTTGGGTTAGCTTTAAATGTTGGTGCAGATATAACAGTAAATTCTGGCTGATGCTTTTCTAGTTCTTCCTTCGTAGGTGTGATAAATAATTGTCTGGCAAAGAGATTGTGCCATGCATATTCATTAATCACTTGCAAAGGAAGACGGTATTCATGGTCTGCTCCAGCATATCCTTTAAAATGAAAGATTTCCGACTTGTTTTTTAAATAGGCAACGACTTTTTGATAAAGCTTATTGAAAGTCTCTTCGCTAACAGAACGATTTACCGTTCCCCAATCAACATACTTTTCGCTCATTTCATCTTTTACAATAAATTTATCTTTAGGAGAGCGACCAGTATAAGCTCCTGTTTCAGATTGAACAGCTCCAGTTGCTGATAACTTTCCTTCTTTTCTAGCTAAAATTTTTTCTACAAGTTGTGGTACAGATAAATTCGACAACAAATAAGGATGTGCATATAATTCGGTTACAAATGATTTTTCTACCGTTTTCATTAAAAATACCTGCCTTTTAACTCAAATTTATTCATGTTCATGTGTTTAATCTGTAAATAGTATAACACATTTATTCAAATAGTCCATACTAAATATGATAAAATATAAAAAATTAAAGAAGAATTAGTATGCCTCTCTGGTGTTTCTTATACTATAGGAAAGTATAAATTTTTAGGGTTTATATAATAAAAGAAAACAAAGGCTTTCTTCATAAGACTGGGTGACGAGCTAAGTTTTTCTAATAGTATGTGGGTAAAGTGATTGAAAATACACCCAAATTAATTGACAGGAACCTACTATTTAGGTAAGCTGAATTGCGAACGGATCTCTTATTCAGAGTTGGTGGAGGGACAGTCCCTAAGAAACCCAGCAACCATCACACATTTGTGAAAAGGTGCTAACCTGATGCAAGGTCATACGAAACCTTGAACAATAAGAGCGAAAGGATCGCTATTCCCTTTCCTCATGATAAGCAGGAAGGGATTTTTTATACTGTAGAAAAGTATAAAATTAGGGCTTATAGTATAAGGAAGACTACCGCTTTCGCCATAGGAACTTGGCGTTTAAGCCAAGCTTTTCTATTGTTAAATGTATACAGGTAATCTAGCGCAGGATAACTAGAAGTGTTTGTTCTTGTCATTATATATGCATATCTTATAATAATGATCATTTTAGATTTCTTTTGTTTATCGTGTGTCAGAGAAAACATCCAGTTAAGTAAATTTTCACGTTATATAGAGTTCCGTATCTGATTTTAAAGGAGGAAGTAGCAAAATGGCTACGAATCGACGTTTATTTACTTCTGAATCTGTAACAGAAGGTCATCCTGATAAAATATCAGATCAAATTTCTGATGCTATCTTAGATGAAATATTACAATCGGACCCTTATGCTCGTGTTGCATGCGAGACAACCGTTACGACAGGTCTTGTATTAGTGGCAGGTGAAATATCTACGACTACTTATGTTGACATCCCAGCAGTCGTACGAAAAACGGTTGAGGAGATAGGTTATACGCGAGCAAAGTTTGGTTTTGATGCTAAAACTTGTGCTGTATTAACGGCAATAGATGAGCAATCTCCAGACATTGCTGGAGGCGTAAATAAGGCATTGGAAGCAAGACAGGGACGAATGAGCGAGGAAGAAATTGATGCTATTGGAGCTGGTGACCAAGGTTTAATGTTTGGATTTGCTTGCGATCAAACGGAAGAATTAATGCCACTACCGATTTCTTTAGCACATAAGTTAGCTAAACGATTGTCAGATGTCCGTAAAAGGCGTATCTTGGATTACTTGAGACCAGATGGAAAAACACAAGTAACCGTAGAATATGGAGAAGAAGGGCAGCCTATTCGAGTTGATACCATCGTTATTTCCACGCAACACCATCAAGATGCAACTGTGGAACAAATTGAAAAAGATTTATTAAAGCATGTTATTTTTCCAGTAGTCCCAGCACATTTGTTAGATGAAACAACAAAATACTTTATCAATCCAACTGGGCGATTTGTAATAGGTGGCCCACAAGGTGATGCAGGTTTAACTGGAAGAAAAATTATTGTGGATACGTATGGTGGTTATGCACGACATGGCGGGGGGGCATTTAGTGGTAAGGATGCAACGAAAGTAGATCGTTCTGCCGCTTATGCAGCAAGGTATGTTGCAAAAAACATTGTCGCTGCAAAATTAGCTAAGAGTTGTGAAGTTCAACTTGCTTATGCGATTGGTGTAGCAGAACCGGTGTCAATTGCTATTGATACGTTCGGAACAGGAATCGTTCGTGAAGAAGTATTGGTTCAAGCTGTGAGGAAGTTGTTCGACCTTCGTCCTGCTGGGATTATTCATATGCTTGATTTACAAAAGCCAATATTTAGAAATACAGCTGCATATGGTCACTTTGGGCGTACAGATGTTGTATTTCCTTGGGAAAAAACGGACAAAGTAGAAGAATTAATTGCATTAGTAAAAGAACAGCAGTAGAGTGAGCAAGGGCATGACTTTTCGGTCGCTGGAGAGGTCATGTTTTTGTTTTACTGTAAGGAAAGGTAAGAAAGAGTTTTCGATAATACCCTGCTTTATTCTCAGGTTCTTGGTTTGTAAAAGGTGACAGAAATGAGCAGACCAGCAAGCGATAGTGGGGTAGTTGTAAGATTTTCCATCCCGTTAAGTGGAAGTTTGGGGAATGATAGTTGATGCTGTTAAGCTAGCGGAGGATAACACGGGAGACTCCTCGAAAATGATTGCAATGTTTCGCTGACGTAACTTTCCTTGTCCTGTGGGAAAGCGCAGCGGGAAGCCCCCATAGAAAAAAAGCAATCTTTTTAGGAGGCTGAGCGCCAGCCCAAGGAAAGCGTAGTGTTTTTTCGTAGCGGTCACTAAAAGTGTACATAAATAGAGTGCTGGAAAGATAGAGGTTATAATTATGTCGAGAAAAATTTGACACATACCAAGTTTTTCTAAAAGTTTTTAACGAACGTTTGGTGTGGTATGATAGTAATGAAAAAATGATTCGTACCATACGTTACTATATTTAATGAGAGAAGGTAGACAGCTATGTGTGGTTTTATCGGAATGTTATTTGATAATCCTGTAGAACGAACAGAACAAGAAGTAGAACTATTTAAACAGCAAAATAATTTGATCACTCATCGAGGACCAGATGATGAAGGATACTATTTCGATTCTTATATTTCCTTGGGGTTCCGACGTTTGAGTATTATAGATATTGAAAGTGGCTCCCAGCCATTAAGTTATAATGATGAACAAATATGGTTAGTTTTTAATGGTGAAATTTATAATTATATTGAATTGCGTAAACAATTACTTGCAGAAGGTTATGCATTTCAAACGGATTCAGATACAGAAGTAATTGCAGCTTTATTTGCAAAACATAAAGAGGAGGCTTTTCAGCATTTAAGAGGCATGTTCTCCATTCTTGTGTGGGATAAAGAGACGGAGCAATTGTATGGAGCTCGTGATCCTTTTGGAATTAAGCCGCTCTTTTATTATGAAAATTCCTTCGGGACCACATTTGCTTCTGAGAAAAAAAGCATCACACTTATGATGGAACAAGAAAAAGTAGACAAAGATGCGCTACAGCATTATTTGAGCTTTCAATACGTACCTGAACCAATGACGATGACTGCTGGCATAAAAAAAGTAGAACCAGGGCATTATTTTATTAAAAAACCTGGACAGCCTATCCAATTTACGCGTTATTGGCATGCAACTTTCCATCCTGTACTTCGTGAAAAGCAGGACTGGATTAAAAAAATTCAAGACGTCATGTATGATTCAGTAAATGTGCATATGCGCAGTGATGTTCCAGTAGGTTCATTTTTATCTGGAGGAATCGATTCAACGTTAATTGTCTCCATTGCAAAAGAATTTAATCCAGCAATAAAAACATTTTCTGTCGGTTTTGAACGCGATGGATATTCTGAAGTTGATGTGGCCAAAGAAACAGCAGATAAATTAAATGTAGAGAACATTTCCTACATGATTTCCCCTCAAGAATATGTAGATCATTTACCAAAGATTATGTGGCATATGGACGATCCATTGGCTGATCCATCTTGTGTACCGTTATATTTTGTTTCTAGAGAAGCTAGAAAGCATGTAACAGTGGTTTTATCTGGAGAAGGCTCTGATGAACTCTTTGGCGGCTACAATATTTATCGTGAACCGGATTCATTAAAGTATTTTGATAAAATGCCTTCTTTCATGAAAGGGTTGCTGAAACGAGTTTCTGCTGTACTACCTGAAGGAGTGAAAGGTAAAAGTTTTCTCGACCGTGGAACAACCCCATTGCGTGAACGTTATATTGGAAACGCAAAAATGTTTGAAGAAGAAGAGAAGAGGGAGCTATTAAAAACATATGATGAACAGTTATCTTATCAACAAGTAACTGGTAAGTTATTTGATCAAGTAAAAGATTATCCATATGTAAATCAGATGCAGTATGTGGACATCCATACTTGGATGCGTGGAGATATTTTATTAAAAGCAGACCGAGTAACAATGGCGCACTCTCTTGAATTACGAGTTCCATTTTTAGATAAAGAAGTATTTCGCATAGCGAATGAGATTCCAGTTGATTTAAAAATTGCCAATGGTACTACGAAAAGCTTGTTGCGTGAAGCTTCCAGAGGCATTGTCCCGGACCATGTATTAGATCGTAAAAAATTAGGGTTTCCTGTTCCTATTCGTCATTGGTTGAAAAATGAGTTAAATGGCTGGGCAAAACAACTCATTCATGAAAGTGAAACCGACCATTTATTACACAAAAACTATATCCTTCAACTTCTAGACGCTCATTGTCAAGGAAAAGGGGATTACAGTAGAAAAATTTGGACCGTGCTTATGTTTATGCTTTGGCATAAAAACTTTGTTGAGAAAAAGTTTGATGTATCAACATTGAATGAAAACACAGGAGAATTAATCTTTTCTTAGCACTATTAAATATAAAAGTTTAAAGGTTTATAGTTAAGTAAAACTTGGCTTCCGCTATAAAGATTGGCGTCAAGCCGAGTTTTTCTAATTATGTAATATTTAGGTGGTGTAGTAGAGGGAGCGGCTTTCGCCTTAAAGAGATAAACCAAGTATTCCTAACATTATCTTCCAAAGATGAGGTTATTCTAATGCGAGATTAAAATTATATATTTAAAAAACAGGCGATCTTCCATTTATTTTGCAATGGTGATCGCCTGTTTTCCCATTTGTATCCAAGCAGCTTTGAACTCTTCAATAGGAGCCTTATCCGCTTTGTTTAATGGGTCGTTAAAGTAAATGTAGTTTTCATCATATCCAGTAATTAAAACAGAGTGTTGCTTCATCGTAATGTCAATCTGACCGTCTTTTGTGTGCCATGTAGTAAATTTATCTTTTGGTAGTTTATCATAAGTTGTGTTTATAATGACCCATACTGGCCGTTTGTGATTCAATTCTTCAATAACTGCTTGGAAGTCATTTCCTGTTAAATCATTTACGACATCACCTACGTATTGTTTTGCTAATTCAGCAATTGGTTTATGGTATACGCCCATCCCTGGGGTTTCAAAAGAGTACATATCGCCAACAAACCCATTATAAGGGTTACCAAAGTGGATTTTGCCATCTTTTTTTCTGTATGGCGTAGGGTCTTTTTTCACTTGTTCAGCTAATTTCATTTTATCAACACGTATATCATAATGGTTTAGCAGCATGGATAAGGTTGTGACTTCACAACCTCTTGGTAGCTCAGGAAGTTGCTCTATCATTGGAGCTTTAATATTGACCGCTTTTTTTATCTTGTGCTTTGATAATTTACTGTCCTCAGGAGAATAGTGATTGTCTTCATGCACCGGGATAGTACTTTCTATTAATTGTTTAAATGTTGTTTTATGTTGCATAAAAAACATAGATAAAAGAGAAATAGCCGTTATAGAAAAAATAAAACCGTATAGGATAAACGATTTTTTCACCCAGGTAATTTTTTGCTTAGAACTAACATAAAATAAGAAGGTAGCTAGCATACAACAAACACTAAATAAAATAATGTTCATTTTTACAATCTCCCCGTAGAATAAGTCCTAACTGCTATGCTGTGAAAATGTAATGTCACCTTAGTTGAATAGTTGACATCACAAAGCACTCGTCAAAATGAGAGGGCTTGTTGCCACTTTTATGCTAAAAGAAAGCTTGATTAAACTTCATTTTCTTTTCACACTTACCCAATGACGAAGGAACTATTGCAATAAAGTGAATGATTAAATGGTTTGTTTTGTTTTCTTTCATCGCATATACTAAATAAAGCAGTATTTTTTGTGCTATAGAAAAGTATAAAATTTTTTGGTTTATAGTATAAGAAAAAATACAGTTTCCGCCACAAGCCAAGTTTTCTAGAAAGATTGGACAATGTTGCTATCTCTCCTTATTTAATTAAGAGATAAAATGGCAAAGCGTATTCTCCCTATATATCGGTTGGTTGTAATGAAAGTTAAACTAAAAATGTATATATTACCTGTTTTGTTGTTTGTAAATAGCTCCCTTTTCAACATAGGATTGGCAAATACGTTGCATTTCTGCATAATCAGTTTCTGTTAGTTCCCGAACGACTTTTGCTGGTCTGCCTAGTGCTAATGTAAAAGGCGGAATCTTTTTATTAGGTGGGACAAGACTTCCTGCTCCTATAAATGCGTATTCTCCTATTTCTGAGCCATCAAGTAAAATAGAACCCATACCAATTAGAGCATGTTTTTGTATCGTTGTAGAGTGCAGCGTAGTTTGATGACCGACAGTAACATCACTTTCGATCGTTAATGGCATACCTGGGCTTTGGTGTAGAACGGATAAGTCCTGAATACTAGTGCGTTCTCCTATATTGACAGGTGCAACATCACCGCGTATGACTGTTTTAAACCAGATACTTGATTGTGCACCAATTGTGACATCACCGATGATGCTTGCATCATTTGCTATAAATACAGAGTCATGAATACTTGGAAATATTCCTTTATAAGGATGTATCATTTGAAACCTCCTAAAAAATATGCTGATAATAGTAATAGAAATAAACAAGGTAAAAGTGTTTGAAATTGGAACGGAGGCAAGACGTTGAGTATTGAAGTCCCAAGTACACCTATTCCTTTAATGATAACAGTTTATCGTAAGATCTTTCCAGCAGTAAGAGAGGAACTTGCTTTTTGGAAACAGCGAGCGAATGAAATCCCTGATCAAGAATTACGTTATCAAGCACTTGCAAGTATGTCTGAAAAAGAATTTCATTGTCAAGGTGGAGCAGTGTATGCGCTATTAGCAGGGAAAAGATGGAGAGATTGTGTACGTTTTATTGTAGCTTATCAAACAATAAGTGATTATTTAGATAATTTATGTGATCGAAGTACATCGCTAGACGCTAAATCTTTCGCGTTGTTACATACTTCCATGATAGATGCGCATTGTCCTAAGTCATTACCGAAAGATTATTATGCGTTATTTGAGCATAAGCAAGACAATGGTTATTTGCAACAGCTCGTAAAAACCTGTAATGATATCGTTAGAAAATTGGATGATATTCCAACATATCAAGAACAAGCAATAAAGCTGGCAGGTTTATATAGCGATTTACAAGTACATAAACACGTTATTCATGAGGAAAGAGTGCCGCGTTTAACAAAATGGTCTAATGTGAAAAATGTCTATCCGCTAGCTTGGTATGAATTTTCCGCTGCAGCTGGATCCACTTTAGGCGTTTTTTGTTTAATGGCGTACAGTTTAGCAGGCAGGTTGTATCGAAAGTTGGCTGATGAAATTGTAACAGCTTACTTTCCTTATATTCAAGGATTACACATTTTATTGGATTATTATATTGATCAGCAGGAAGATAAAGAGGAAGCTGATTTAAATTTCTGTTCATATTACAAAAACGAGTCAATCATGCATGAACGATTCAAATACTTTTGTGAGCAAGCAAAATTATATGCAGTTACTATACCTAACTCGAAATTCCATGTAATGGTTGTACAAGGATTAATCGGATTATACTTAGGGGACAATAAAGTGGGGCATATCCCTAATTCCAAACGTTTGAAGCGACTACTTTTTCAAACGGCTGGATATCCTGCTATTTTTTTTCATCGCAATACAAGAATGTATTATTTTCTTAAACTGTTTAAACTACAAAGAACCGCTGTTACACATAAGTAACAACGGTCCTGTACAGTTTTACTGATCTTGGGTAGGGTAGAACAGTAAATCAATATAAACGGAAATCATGTTATAAGGTTTTTATATTCCTTTATATGCGTCACGGTATATAGTTGCCAGTTCAGTAATTAAAGGCAATTTCGAGTTTGCTGTTGTACATTGGTCTTCAAAAGCTAATTCAGCAAGTTTATCTACTTTTGCTTCAAATGCTTGTTTGTTTACACCAGTGTCTTTAATGCTCATTGGGATATTTAGTTCTTTAGCAAGTTTAATAATAGCTTGTACTAAACTTTCTACTCCTTCTTCCACCGTTCTTGCTGGAAGCCCTAGCGCTTTTGCGATTTCTGCATAACGCTCATCTGCTATAAAGTATGCGTATTTAGGGAACGTAGCAAATTTTTCTGGTTTTTTAGCATTGTAACGGATAACATGTGGTAGTAATATCGTATTAGCTCTACCATGTGCAATGTTGAACGCTGCACCTAGTTTATGAGCTAAAGAGTGATTAATGCCTAAGAACGCATTGGAGAATGCCATTCCAGCAATTGTTGAAGCATTATGCATTTTTTCTCTAGCTAACTCATCATTTCCGTTATGATATGCTTTTGGCAAGTATTCAAAAACTAATTGAACTGCTTTAATTGCAAGCGCGTCAGTATAATCGTTTGCCAAATTGGACACATAAGCTTCAATGGCGTGTGTTAATACGTCCATACCAGTATCAGCTGTTACTTGTTTTGGCACAGACATGACAAATTGTGGATCAACTATAGCAACATTTGGTGTCATTTCATAATCTGCTAGCGGGTATTTTGTATCTGATTTTTTATCGGTAACCACTGTAAATGATGTTACTTCAGAACCTGTTCCTGACGTTGTTGGCACACATACCAATTGAGCTAGTCTTCCTAATTTCGGGTATTTTACGATACGTTTACGAATGTCCATGAATTTCTGTTTTAGAGCGTTAAAATCAGCATCTGGATGCTCGTAGAATAACCACATGGCTTTAGCAGCATCCATTGGAGATCCACCACCAATAGCGATAATAACATCTGGTTCAAACTTTTGCATTAACGCAGTACCTTTGCGAATGGTTTCAATAGATGGATCAGCTTCGACATCTGAAAAAATTTCACAATGGACATAATCAGCACGTTTACGTAAATAGTAGAGAGCTTTATCTACATAACCTAATTCTACCATCATCGGATCAGTTACAATAAATGCTTTAGAGATGTCAGGCATTTTTTCTAAATATTGAATTGCATTTTTTTCAAAATAGATTTTAGGAGGTAGTTTAAACCATTGCATATTATTTCTCCTCCGAGCCACTTTTTTAATATTCATTAAATTGATTGTTCCGACGTTTGTTGATACGGAGTTTCCGCCATAAGTTCCACATCCTAATGTAAGGGAAGGCATATGGTTGTTATAAATATCGCCGATTCCCCCTTGAGAAGATGGTGAATTTACAATTAGTCTCCCTGCTTTCATCTTTAGAGAAAAGGCTTCTATAACCTCTTGGTCAGTAGAATGAATGACTGCTGAATGTCCTAGACCCCCAAAGTGTAGCATTTCATCAGCACGCTTAAACCCTTCTTCTGTGCTATTTACTTTATAACAAGCTAATACAGGACTTAATTTTTCTCGAGATAACGGATATTCTGGTCCAACGCCTTCAATTTCAGCAAGTAAAATTTTAGTGTTTTTGGCCACATTTACTCCTGCCATCTTAGCAATTTCATATGCTGGTTTACCAACAATATCCGCATTTACTGCACAAGTTGTAGGATTTATAACCAGTTTTTCCACTTTTTTTCTTTCTGCTTCTGTTAGGAAATGACAATTATTAGCTACCATTTCATGTTTTACCGTGTCATATATTTCTTTATCAATAATAACCGCTTGTTCAGAGGCACAGATCATTCCGTTATCAAATGTTTTGGATAAAATGAGATCATTGACAGCGCGCTTTATTTGTGCGGTTTTTTCTATATAACATGGTACATTTCCTGGACCAACACCAAGGGCTGGCTTTCCAGAACTATACGCTGATTTCACCATTCCTGAACCACCAGTAGCAAGTATAAGTGATACGCCGTCATGATTCATTAATGTTTTCGTTGCTTCAACAGAAGGTGTTTCTATCCACTGAATACAGTTTTTAGGTGCACCTGCTTTTACCGCGGCATCAAGTAATACTTTTGCTGCCTGACTGCTACATTTTTGAGCGGAAGGGTGGAAAGCGAAAATAATTGGGTTTCTCGTTTTAATGGAAATAAGTGATTTAAACATGGTTGTTGATGTTGGGTTTGTAACTGGTGTTATACCACAGATTACCCCAGCTGGTTCAGCAATTTCAACCATTCCTTCTTGCTCATCCTCATGAATAATTCCAACAGTTTTATCGTATTTAATGTTATGATAAATATATTCTGTTGCAAAGATGTTTTTAATAGCTTTATCTTCAAAGACGCCACGACCTGTTTCTTCAATGGCCAGTTTAGCTAAAGGCATATGCTGATCAAGACCTGCTAACGCCATTTCTTTTACAATCGTATTAATCGCTTCTTGATCTAGCTGTTTTAAACCTTCCAAGGACTCTTCTGCTTGGGAGATTAGTTGATTAATTTTAGTGGAAACTAGCTCTACAGTTCCTTTTGTTTTCTCAGTCATAATAGGACCCTCCTTAGTTTGTGAAATACTGAGCAATCTTTTTACACCTTCATTATATAACGGTTTTTTATAAATTTCCATACCTTTTGTGAAATGATGAGCAAACTTTTTTTTGTTGGAAACGTTGTACTATAACAAGTAAACGATTACAAGGTTGGTTTGTTAGTATTATGTATTTTTTGTGAACAGAGGGCTTTTTATTGTGCAATTAAAAGTGTTGATATTTTCAATAAGAGGAGACTTCATTTAATCTAATATCAAAGTAAATCTTATTAGCGAGTTCTTTTATTCCAAAGACTTGTTTGTACCTAAAGGCTCTTGCGAGTTAGGGGGGCTGTGTCTCCCGCTTCAAACTTTTTTCTAATTTGGCTTTCAAAATTTGAAGTAGGAGTCTTACAGCCATTCGTTTTCGTTATATATTTCAAACCTAAATGGGGTTTACAGGTGTATTTTTATATTATAGGAAAGCATAGAGTTTTAAAGTTTAAAATAAGCAAAATGAAGGATTGATTCTCCATAATGACTTGACAATAACCCAAGTTTTTATTTTCTTTTAAATAAGCAAACTAAAATGACAATTTTCTTTTAGTGAAGCCATTCCCTTTTTTTTCGATAGCGATAATAAATGGTGGATTATTTCTTTGATTAATAAACCGATATTGCAACACATGATAGGAGCGTTGGCTCAACTGCATTACATGTTTTAAAACAGCTTCTTTTTCTTCATGTCCTCCTTCATGACCGTAATAGACAACGATGACAATCAAGCCGTTTGGTTTTAGAAAATGTAATATTTTGTTGATGGCCATAATGGTGGAATTAGCATTGGTGATAATGGTTTTATCGCTTCTAGGCAGGTAACCAAGGTTAAATACTGCTCCTCCAACTAACATTTCTTTTGTAGGTAAGTATTTTTCTAAATGTTCATGGCTATCATGAATAATAGATACATTCTGTTTTTGATTCTCTTGCATTAACTGTCTAGTTGTTTGAATTGCTTGCTCTTGAATATCAAATGCTAAAACGCGGCCATTTTTACCAACGACATTACTTAAAAACAGCGTATCTTGACCGTTTCCGCAAGTTGCGTCAATGACAGTTTCGTTTTTTTCAATAGTGGATTCTAATAAATAATGCGCATAGTGCAAAATTCCGTGTAACATGATTATCTCCTTTGCCAAAATTATTACTATTTATTTTAGCAGATGAAGTTACATGTTGTCTTGACAAAGATAAAATAATTCATTACAATTCGATATAATAAGATAATGACAATGCCAAGGAATAGTAGTAAATCACTTCAGGAATAGAGAGGCAATGGTAGGTGGAAATTGTCCCTGGTTTATTTATGAACTCACCTTGAGCTGTTGCAGGAGCGAAAATTGCAGAGTAGTTTCTGACGTATGTCCTCGTTACGGATTTCAAGTGAATGCTGATGAGCATTAAAATGGGTGGTACCGCGGGTGAAAGCATCTCGTCCCTTCTATAAAATTAGGAGGGAACGTGATGCTTTTTTTATTTTTATATAAATAGTACCTTTTGAAATGGCTATGTTCAGTTTAAGCTGAAATGTAATGTATCTAGATATTTTAAAATAATAGGAGGAAAAAACATGAGTTACCATCATCAGCAAATGGAGAAAAAATGGCAAACATACTGGTTGGAAAATAAAACATTTAAAACAAATACGTTTTCAGAAAAAGAAAAGTTTTACGCGTTGGATATGTTCCCGTATCCATCTGGGGCTGGCTTACATGTGGGGCATCCAGAAGGATACACAGCTACAGATATTATATCGAGAATGAAGCGAATGCAAGGTTATGAGGTGTTGCATCCAATGGGGTGGGATGCGTTTGGACTCCCTGCTGAACAGTATGCAATTGATACGGGAAATAGCCCGGCAGCATTTACGGATAAAAATATAAATATATTTAAGCGACAAATTCAAGCTCTCGGCTTTTCTTATGATTGGGATCGGGAAGTTAATACTACAGATCCTAACTATTATAAGTGGACACAATGGATATTTATAAAAATGTATGAACACGGGTTAGCATATATGGATGAAGTACCTGTAAATTGGTGCCCTGCTTTAGGCACGGTATTAGCGAATGAAGAAGTAATTGATGGAAAAAGCGAGCGTGGAGGGCACCCTGTTATTCGTAAGCCAATGAAACAATGGATGCTACGAATCACTGCCTATGCAGATCGTCTTTTAGAAGATTTGGAAGAATTGGATTGGCCAGAGAGTTTAAAGGATATGCAACGAAATTGGATCGGCAGATCAGAAGGTGCTGAAGTTAGCTTTGAAATTGAGTCATTGAATGAAGCGTTTACTGTTTTTACAACTAGACCAGATACACTATTTGGCGCAACCTATGCTGTTTTAGCACCTGAGCACCCTTTGGTAAAGAAAATTGTAACAGACAAGCAAAAAGATAATGTTGAAAAGTATATTCATGAGATCGCAACGAAGTCAGACTTAGAAAGAACAGAATTATCGAAAGAAAAAACAGGTGTTTTTACAGGGTCATATGCTATTAATCCTGTGAATGGAGAGAAAATGCCAATCTGGATTGCGGATTATGTATTAATGAGTTACGGTTCAGGTGCAATTATGGCTGTTCCAGCACATGATGAAAGAGACTACGAATTTGCTACTAAATTTGAACTCCCTATTGTTGAGGTTGTTGCAGGCGGAGACATTACAAAAGGAGCTTATACCGGGGAAGGCAAGCATATTAATTCTGGATTTTTAAATGGTTTAGGTAAAGACGAAGCGATTAGGAAAATGATTGCGTGGTTAGAGGAACACGGAAAAGGTGCAAAAAAAATCACCTACCGTCTTCGCGATTGGTTGTTCGCTAGACAACGTTATTGGGGTGAGCCTATTCCTATAATTCATTGGGAAGACGGAACGATGACAACTGTCCCAGAAGAAGAATTGCCATTAGAATTACCGTCTATGAATAATATTCAACCATCAGGGACGGGAGAATCGCCACTAGCAAATGCCGAGGAATGGGTAAATGTCATTGATCCTAAAACGGGTATGAAAGGAAGGAGAGAAACGAACACTATGCCGCAGTGGGCAGGAAGTTGCTGGTATTTCTTACGCTATATCGACCCGGTAAATTCTAAGCAGTTAGCTGCCCCTGAGGCACTTCAGCAATGGCTGCCTGTTGATCTATATATTGGTGGTGCTGAGCATGCTGTTCTTCATCTTCTATATGCACGTTTTTGGCATAAATTTTTATACGATATTGGGGTTGTTCCTACGAAAGAGCCGTTTACAAAGTTGTTCAATCAAGGAATGATCTTGGGAGAAGGAAATGAGAAAATGAGTAAATCTAAAGGTAATGTCGTCAATCCTGACGATGTTATAGAATCTCATGGTGCAGATACTTTACGACTTTATGAAATGTTCATGGGTCCGCTAGATGCTTCTGTTGCTTGGTCAGAAAATGGGCTGGATGGCTCACGCCGCTTCCTCGATCGTGTTTGGCGCTTAACTATTGAGGATGATGGGCAACTTTCTAGAAAAATTATTGAAGAAAATGATGGCACTTTAGATAAAACATACCATGAAACAGTAAAGAAAGTGACGGAGGATTTTAATAATTTGCATTTTAATACAGCTATCTCTCAAATGATGGTGTTTGTGAATGAATGTAATAAAGCGGAATATATTCCTAAAAAGTATGTGGAAGGATTTATAAAAATGCTCTCCCCAATTGCGCCACATATTGCAGAGGAGATATGGCTAAAGTTAGGTCATTCGGATACGATCACCTATGAACCTTGGCCTGTATATGATGAAGAAAAGCTGATAGAAAATGAAGTGGAAATTGTTTTGCAAGTGATGGGGAAAGTTCGTGCTAAAGTAAATGTTTCTAAAGATGCTTCAAAAGAAGAATTAGAAAAAATAGCTTTAGAAAATGAAAAGATTAAAGATTTAATTACAGATAAAACAATTCGAAAAGTCGTTGTTGTACCAGGGAAACTAGTTAATATCGTTGCCAATTAATCAAATGTTGCTGTCATTACCAAGGATACTTCTAAAAGTAGCGGGGCTGTTGCGCGATCAGATAACTGATTGTGCAACAGCTCCTTTTGCTTAGAAATAAAGTGCTGCAGAACTCTAACTTCCACAGTCGTTTGCAAGAAGTGAGAAAGAGGGGGGGGCTGTGTGGCACAACTATATGTCGAACGTAAAGAAAAATCTATTTTAATGGGCCTTCATTTAGATGGAACCCATTTAGTTTTTAAAATAATCCAATTACCGTCTTCGAAATACCATATAGTCTCTACAGTTCCTAATTGGTCGGCATGGTATGCGCCACTAATTTGTTGATAACTTTTTAGACCATATCCTTTACTATCGCTTATTTTAAAGACTTCAAAAAAGGCGATTGGATCAATCATAACAGATTGATTTTGCGAATGTAAGCTGCCGTCTTTATTATAAATACCAAGTCGAATATAATCTTGTGCACGATTTTTAACATCTATTGTGATTGGTTTACTCGTAGCGGTTAATGTTATATTAACTTTAAAATCAGGTTGGAAATTACCGCTTAAATATGTTTGCTTAGGTAATGGTATTTTTTCCATTTGGGTGTGAATGATGGTATTTAGTTGGTAATTATAAAGCCCGCCACTTCCCCCAGTGGCACTTTGATAAAATATATCTTTTATTCCATCGTGATTCAAATCGACAAACTGTAAATAAGGGTCATAACCGCCATTGTAAGAGATTTTCCATTGATTATTATTATTAGAAATCTCTGCCCATATTTCACGATAATATGTTGAATCCGCAGAAAAAAACGTACCCATTAATTTAATTGTTTCTGGATGATTATCGCCAGTTACATCAGCGCGATATGTCTTAATTAAAGATGGCTTTGCCTCTTCTGCAATAATTGAACTAGAAACAAAAACAAGAAGCAACACACTACATAGAATAAAAAAAGTATGCTTGCCTTTCATGATTACACTCACCCTTCTACGTTGTTAGCTTTAGATTGTGTTGCAAACTTGAAAGTTATCCATTGAAAAATTATTATGTAATTATCCACAGTTGAAGTGATTTTGATATTATGGTTGTTAAATAACATTTTAAATTGGAAAGGCTTGAGGTGATAAAGTGAAAGAGTTAACCCCAAAACAAGTGGAGAAGAAGTTAGAAAATAACGATGATATGTTAGAACTTATTGATGTACGTGAAGAAGAAGAGGTAGCGCAAGGTAAAATCCCTTACATAACGCATATTCCTTTAGAGCAGATACCTGAGAAAGCAGAAAAACTAGATAAGTCTAAGCAATATATTATGGTTTGTAGGTCGGGGAGAAGGAGTGAAAGAGCAGCTGCCTATTTACAGAAACAAGGATTTGATGTAGCAAATATGGTTGGTGGCATGCTAGAATGGCGTGGAGAAATCATGAACTAAAAATATATAGGAGAAGGGCTTGACTTTTCTCCTATAATCCTTTATCAT
This sequence comes from Virgibacillus sp., assembly GCF_013393565.1. Lineage (NCBI taxonomy): Bacteria > Bacillati > Bacillota > Bacilli > Caryophanales > Bacillaceae > Virgibacillus > Virgibacillus sp. Next base: position 432 of record NZ_JABXHF010000023.1, on the reverse strand, counting down.
TATTTTTGCTGTCAAAAACAAGCAGTTCTATTTCATTATTAGACAGCAATGTGTTGACTATGATTGCTTTACATGATATACTTATAATCCGCACTAAACACATTTTGGTTTGGTGTGACGATCATTTTGGTTATGTAGTTGACAAATATAATGAGACAGGTTATACTTGTTAAGTTGCTGAAAAAACATTACATTATTTGCTCTTTGAAAACTGAACAAAACAACCAGTATGTCAAGGAAAAACAAACCCTGTTTTTCTTAAGAAATAAACTGAGAGAAATCTCAGAAGAAGCTAAGAATGATGGAGAACGGTGTTCATCATCACAAACTTTTATGGAGAGTTTGATCTTGGCTCAGGACGAACGCTGGCGGCGTGCCTAATACATGCAAGTCGAGCGCGGGAAGCAAGCAGATCTCCTTCGGGAGTGACGC
>NZ_JABXHF010000108.1:0-8815 GCF_013393565.1 Virgibacillus sp. | reverse complement strand
ATCAAGCCCATCAGCAGGTACTTGATTCCAAGTAATATTCACATTCGTCATTTCTTCATATTCATTCAACAATAAGACATCATTCCAATCATCTGCAGTAGTAGCAGCCTTCCCAGCAAAAATATCTAATTCAATTGGCTCTTTGACAATTGGCAGTTCTTCTTCCGTTAAATTTTCTACCGCTTCTTTGCTACCACCAATTTCTTCCTCTTTATCCTTACTACAAGCGGATACAGAAAAAGTAAACAATAACGCGCCAACAATAACCATTAAAACTCTTTTAACCATTAATAATCCCCCCTGAACTCACATATTTTATTGCAAGATGAATGTTCACTCCTCTATTTTCCAAGATACCTATCTAATGCCTTTTGCTGTATCTCCATATATTCATCGAGACCCATCTCTTTCATCGTTTGGACATAATTATCCCATTCAGCAAAACTTGTCTCTCCGGTTACAAATTGAGCCTCCATTTCGCCTACGTACTTACTTAAATCTGTTGCTAATGCATCTAGTCGACTCTGTTCATCATCTTCATAGAAAAACATGGGCCAAGGTTCATCTATTAAATAAGGCTCATTTTGTTCCGCATTTTCAATATCTTCTGGTCTAAACTCTGGTGCAGTAGAATATCGAGGATCATCTAGTACAGGGTGCCCGCCACCTGGATTGATAATATAATTTGCCAGCGCTTCTTGAATAGTCAAACCATTAGGGTTATTTGTAATTTCTTCTAAAAGCTTTGGACCTTCTGCCGTCTCTTCATAAGTCTCTCCTTCGAGCCCCATAAAAAACATTTTCTTACCTTGCTCACTCCAGAAGTAATCCAACCAACGTAATGTTGCCTCTGGATTTTCATTTACATTTGTTATGGAGAAATGTCCTAAACTATTTACAGGAGATAACACTGCAGTAAACATTTTGTCTCCATTTGGACCCTCAAGCGCATTGCCTGGAATATACCTACCACCAACTTCTTCCCCAAAATAATCAATAGGGTTAAAGAAATTCATGGCTGCATATCTTCCTTCCATACCGTTTGCAAGAAATTGGTCTACTTCTATGGAATAAATATTTTGTTCAATGAGGCCTTCTGTATATAGTTTGTTCATATATTCAAGCATTTGTTTATATTCCTCAGCAATTCGGTAAAATCGTATTTCTCCTGTTTCAGGATCTTCATCAATCAAGCGATGCATAATTCCTTTATTAGATACGCCAAACGCGCCAGATATTAAGTGATAAAGGCGATCCATCGACACACTACTAAACGGGATAACTTCTTTTCCTTCTACAGATAAATCCTTGGCGGCTTTTAAATACGTATAAAATTCTTCCGTGGTTTCGGGGTTATCCATGCCCACTTCTTCCAAAATGTCTTTATTGATCCACGGTTTATCATCCATTAGTGAAGTAGGAGAGTTTGGATCTCTCAGTCTAGGGATAGCGTAAATGTTCCCATCAGGAAAAGTAATCCCTTGCTTTATTTCTGGATACGTTTCCAAATATTTCTTAATATTTGGAGCATATTCATCAATGAAGTCATTTAAAGGAATGAGTACTCCTTGCTTTCCATATTTATAAACATCCGCATTGGGGAGATATGTACCGTAAAATAAATCTGGCAAATCTCCACTCGCTAATGTTAAGTTTCTTTTTTCAGCTAAGCCGTCAATTGCTACTTGTTCCCACTGCATATCTATATTGGTCATTTTTTCATATTCATTTAGCATGGGAACATCATTCCAATCTTCTGCAGTAGTTGCAGCTTGACCTGAAAAGACTTCAATAGTAATCTCTTCTTCTACTATTGGCATACCTTCTTCACTTAAATTGGCTATTGCTTCTTCTCTTTTCTTGCCATTTGCTTCCTTATTATCTTCACTACAAGCAGATAAAAACATGACAATAACTATGACAAACAGACAACAAAGCTTCCACTTCACTATCCTTCCCCCTTTAAAACTTTAAATGTAGCATTTTGATAACTCATACACCACTTTTAATAGTTTAGGCTTCTTTCTTACAATACTTACAAAGTGATGAAGTTAATTTGCTCTAATAATCCCCCATTCCTTTATACCGACATAAGACCACCTCCTCAGATCATTTCTATGGAAGCTAACTGGGTTACAAATGAAGTAACTTTATACATCGACTTTTTTGTAGCGAAAGATGAGCAGCTATTGACTGCATAGATAATTGTTGGCTTTTTCTTGTATCAGACTTCCGTTTGGTAACGATTTCTTTAATTTTTAAAATATAACAAATAAACTTAATTTTTTGTATTTTATAATATACAACATATATTACCATATTCAAGTTGAAAATAGAACTAAATTTTATGTTTTCTTTTATATTTTTGAACTTTAATTTTAAAAACTTGCCTCTCCTTTTTATTATGAACGTTGTCAGCAACCTCTTAACATGTCATGAATAAATGAATGAAAGAAATCATTTCTAAAATGGTTTCTTTTTGAACAAACGAGGAAATATATAACGAGAGGCAATTTTTATGTTATATTGCTGCCTATAACTAAACTAGGAACACACCCTACAGAGGAGGAACAATCATGGAAATGACACCAGGAAATAAAATTGTTTTAGTAGGAACTGGAGCTGTAGGAACTAGTTATGCTTATGCGTTAATGAATCAAGGCTTAAGCAATGAACTTGTTCTAGTGGATATAAATGAGGACAAAGCACAAGGCGAAGTTATGGACTTAAGTCATGGCATCGTATATGCCCCTAGTGCTATGAATATTACTCAAGGAACTTATGCCGATTGCAAAGATGCAGCCATCGTAGTAATTTGTGCTGGTATAGCGCAAAAAGAAGGAGAAACGAGATTAGACCTTGTTAATAAAAATGTAGCGATCTTCAAATCTATGGTCGAATCCATTATGGATGCAGGATTTAATGGTATTTTTATTGTAGCAACAAACCCTGTTGATATTCTTTCCTATGCAACATGGAAATTTTCGCAGTTGCCAAAAGAACGAGTAATTGGCTCTGGTACGGTATTGGATTCCGCTAGATTCCGTTTCCTTTTAGGACAAAAATTTGCTACCGCACCAGCTAGCGTGCATGGATATATTATTGGAGAGCATGGTGACTCACAACTTCCAGTATGGAGCACCGCTAACATTTCTGGCACATCCATCGCTGAAAAAATATCGGCCGAAGAAAAAACGCAAATTGCTGAGCAGGTGCGTAATGCTGCCTATGAGATTATTTCCATGAAAGGGGCAACCTACTATGCTATTGGCATGGGGTTAGCCAGAATAACAAAAGCGATCTTAAATAACGAGCATATTATTCTGCCGGTTGGAACGCTATTAACTGGCGAACACGGTCATGAAGATGTCTATGTCGGCGTCCCCTCCATTATTCACCGTGCTGGTGTAAAAGGAGTAGCAGACTTCCCTTTGGATGAAACAGAGCAAAGAAAATTTGCTAGCTCGATTGCCATTTTAAAAGATATTCAAAACCAAGCTTTATTATAAGCTCTAGCATTTAGGACTTTGCATGGAAGATTCATGTTAAGATGTTTATTTCTCCATTTGTTTTCCCATAATGATAATAACGGAATTTATTTGAAGAGGGAAAACATATATGAGAAGCAAACAAAAACACAGCGCAGTTCGCAAACGATTCTTTAAAATAACCGGCATTTTGGTAGGAATATGTTTATCCTTTGTGATCTTCGTTTACATCGCCAGCTACCTTTTAGGCCCCCCACCAATATCAATGAACCAACAAACAACGTTATACACCAAGTCTGGGGAGCCTTTTGCTAAAGTCGGTGAGCATCAAACAGAAGATTGGATCTCGCTAGAACATATTGCTGATGAAGCAATTCAAGCTACACTGGCTGTTGAAGATCGCAATTTCTACAACCACCATGGATTTGATGTAAAACGAATTTTAGGAGCCATTGTTGAAAATATAAAAACATTGTCGCTTAAAGAAGGTGCAAGTACTTTAACACAGCAATATGCAAGAAATCTGTATTTAAGCCATGAAAAAACATGGGGCAGAAAAATTAAAGAGGCATTTTATACAATAAGATTGGAAATGTTCTACTCCAAATCGGAACTACTAGAAGGCTACTTAAACACCATCTATTATGGGCATGGCGCTTACGGAATTGAAGCTGCAAGTAAACAGTTCTTCCAAAAATCTGCTAGTGAGCTTTCGCTAGCAGAATCTGCCATGCTTGCGGGTATACCAAAGGGTCCAACATATTATTCACCTTTGAATGACCCAACAAAAGCAGAGCAACGCCAGCAACATATATTGAAAATCATGGAAAATCAAGCGATGATTTCAAGTCGAGCCTACGAAGAAGCCAAAAACGAAGCGTTACAGTACCATAATGAAGCTAAACGGAATAACAAAGAGCAAATAGGTCCCTATTTCCAGCATGCCGCTATCAAAGAAGCAGCAGCCGTTTTGGAGTTAGATGCTGAGGAAGTTCGTGGTGGTGGGTATCAAATTTACACCACGATGCAAGAAAAAGCGCAAACAGATTTAGAAGAACAGTTTCAACAAACAATGTCGAAGCAAAGTGACATACAAGGTAGTGGATTAGTAATGAATCCGAAAACGGGAGGCATCATTGCGATAGTAGGTGGACGCAGTTATGTGGACAGTCCGTTTAATCGCGCTACGCAAGCAAAGCGAATGCCAGGCTCTACCTTTAAACCTTTTCTATACTATGCAGCGTTAGAGCGGGGCTACAATGCTTCTACCATGTTAATGAGTCAACCTACTACATTTAAGTTAGAAAACGGAAATGTCTATAAACCGAGTAATTTCAATGGCTATTACGCAAATAAGCCTATTTCACTAGCACAAGCATTGGCGCTGTCCGATAATATTTATGCTGTAAAAACAAATATGTTTATAGGTCCTGAAACGTTAGTAAATACAGCCAAACAGTTTGGTTTCACAAGTGATTTGTCAGCTGTACCTTCCTTAGCGCTCGGTTCAGAAGTAGTGTCCATGAAAGAAATGGTTCGTGGATATAGCATGTTAGCAAATGGAGGAAAGAACGTGGACGGGCATACTGTTTCTAAAATTGTTAACCGCTATGGAGATACAGTCTACACTAAATCTAATGATTCTAACGAACAAGTACTTGATCCGAAAAAGACGTTTATCCTTTCCCAATTAATGACAGGTATGTTTGATCGAGAACTGAATGGATATATGCAAGTAACAGGGTCTACCATTATCGACCAACTTGATCGAAAATACGCGGGAAAATCAGGCTCTACAGATTCTGACAGCTGGATGATTGGTTTTAGCCCTTCCGTAGTTGCAGGAATTTGGGTCGGCTACGATGACAACCGTACGATTGAAGTTGTTGAAGAAATGGCATATGCAAAGGATATATGGGCTAATTTCATGACATCTATACATCAAAATAAGCCCATTAAAAGCTTGACCATCCCTTCAGGAATTGTCGGCATTCCTGTGGACCCCGCCACTGGTAAACGGGCAACGCCATATTGTTCTGCTAGTAAAGTCATGTTTTTCGAGAAAGGTAGTGAGCCAACAACCTACTGTAATGCACACTTACCAGAGGATGATAAAACTGATAAAGCACCTTTAGAAAAACAAGAAAAGTCATTTATTGAAAGGCTATTTGACTTGTTTGAGTAAAATGCAATAGCAAAAATTTAAGGTGATCAGAGATGGCTATAATTGATTAGAAAAACTTGGCTTGTCGCCACGTTTAATGACGAAAGCTATGGTTTTCTTAGACTATAAACCCTTACATTTTTTACTTTCCTATAGTAAAAAAAGAGGTCAAACCCAGTAAAAACTGGATTCGACCTCTTTTTTGTCCTAGTAATACATGAATAGCCCATGTAGACTATATTTTACAAACTTCCTTCCTAAAGTACAAGTCAAAATCATAATGTTCATAACAAAGTCACAAATTGTTCACATTCATATCTGAATATTACGTGTTGTAAACACAATCTATTTTAGAAAAACTTGGCTTGTCACTAAGTCTTATAGCAAAAGCCTTTGTTTTTCTTATACTATGAACCTAAAAATGTTATACTTTGTATAGTGCAAGAGAATGCACTAACTGGACAAATCTAAATGAAAAATAGCACCTACACCCCCTGATTCGTCCTACCTAACAATCTAGGAGATCCCACCTGTTGATTGAAGTATTACTTTATACAGACAAAGCTGTTTTTAATTCCTCTGTTGAGTTTTCCCACATATCTCGGTCAAAGTCTTCGAGAAAATCTTTTAACAACTGTTTCGATTTATCATCCATATGATCAACGACGATTTTACCTTTCAAAGATTGCTCCATATGTTTTACATGCTGTGGCATCGATTTGTAAGCTCGCTTATTAGGCCGATCCACAAGCAATTCGCTTCCTGCCACACCAGCAAAATATGTCCCTTTTTCATTCCGTTCGACATTTACCCAAACAATCCAATACAATTTGCCATTTGGAACTTCGCTTTTATCTGATAAATATTTCACACGCCGCTCAATATCACTTCTAGCGTGCATTGCCGCCATATCAACATAAGCTTTATTTTCATTCGGATCTACAATGACAGAAGACATATTTTCCAAGCTGATGGAACCATAACCATATCCACCATGGCCATCTGTCGAGTCGTCTTTAATAATTGTAAATTTATTTTTGTTTGAAGACTGATCGAAACTCATTCGAAAGACCCTCCTTCTTTTTCATTATTATTTTGATTGTATCATAGTGAGATTCTAACGTCTAAAGCATGATTTCCCACAAATAATTTAATGACGAATTGTATCAATAAAGGAAATCGCTTCTTGAATTTCCTCGTCTGTATATTTTTGTTTTGGCTTCACCGTATGCACTTTTGCAATTGACTTTTCTAAAGACAAGTCGTCAAAATATAGTATCGTTGCGACTAATTCCAAAAATCGGGAGCTTTTCTCCTTCATAGCATACACTTGCTGTGAAAAATCAGGCATATCTTTCTTGAACTGTTCTAAAAAAGCTTGTCCATCTTCTGTAATTGTATAATGGTATTGATGGTAATTGCTTCTATCTTCTTTTTCTTCTTTAATAAAACCTAAATTACATAGCTCTTCCACCCGTAACGTTAACTCCTCAGAATATGGCCCATAAAAATGAAAAGCAAATTTCTCCTCAAAGGGCATGTGACATTTTTGCAAAATAAAAATCATTTTTTGCAGCTTTTTCCTTCCCGTTACTTCGTTTGCTACTGCAAAAAACTGCATTAGTTTCGCATGATTAGTTAACATGTTTTTCCTCTCCCTGACCAATTAATATTTCTTTCATCCGCTTTTTCTTCCTTGGATCGGATACGTTTTCTAATAAATCATGTGGATAATACAATTTATGATCGGTTCGTTTCTTCCCGGAAATAGCTTCAACGATATCAGACTGCCGTGATAATTCACGCAGTTCACCATTTGGCATTAATAAGTGAATCGGTAAACGCTCCTCCTCTTCCCCAGGGCGGTAAAAATCATATGGTAAATCAGAGGAAGAATCAACGACCAAATAATAATCCGGATTAATATGTACATCCGTAAACAGCTTGTGTAGTTCCATCCATTCATTCATCTGTGAATTAGGATTAAATTCGACATACTTAAACAGCCTGCGATTCATAAACCGCTCGCAGAGATCACGAAGAATCGTATCTTCTTCTTCCTGCCATAGTTGAAAATAATACGTAACAATTCCCTCATCTAATTTTAAATAATCCTCTAGCTTTACATTTCCTTCAAAAAAAGATTTAAAGTGCGTTGGCTTCAATGTAAACGTATATGTAGAATCGTGATATAACACTTTCGCTCGTTGCAATATTTTACAAAGAATGACTTCTGCACTTCTCGTAACTGGATGGAAATATACTTGCCAGTACATTTGATAGCGACTCATAATATAATCTTCCACAGCATGCATTCCTGTTTCCTTAATCACCACTTGATCTTCCATTGGACGCATAACACGAAGAATTCGCTCCATATCAAAATGACCATAGCTTACACCTGTAAAATACGCATCCCGTTGCAAATAATCCATTCGATCAGCATCAATTTGGCTTGAAATTAAGCTGACCACTAATTGGTCTTGATATGTTTTAGCTATCACGTCAGCAACTTTTTGGGCAAACCCCTTTTCTGCTCGTTCTAAAATGGCACTCACTTTGGTGTTACCTAAAATAATTTGCTGTGTATAATGTTCATGATCCAGCTTAAATACCTTCTCAAAAGAATGGGAGAACGGTCCGTGCCCTAGATCATGTAATAACGCTGCACATAAACAAAGAAGACGCTCCTCTTTATTCCAATGTGGACGTCCTTCAAAATTTGTTAGTATTCTTCGTACGATTTCATATACCCCAAGCGAGTGATTAAATCGGCTATGCTCCGCTCCGTGAAATGTTAAATATGTAGTGCCTAACTGTTTAATTCTTCGCAGTCTCTGAAACTCAGGTGTCGCAATCAAATCCCAAATTACCCGATCTCTCACATGGACATATCGGTGCACTGGATCTTTGAACACCTTTTCTTCATGAAGTTGTTCGTTTTTATATGGCATGCTTTTTCATCCGTTTCTTTTCGACGATTTCTTTTTATTATATAATAGAAATGCTGAAGAAAAAAGAGGAAAGATAAACTAAGGAGCGAACAAAGGCTCGGGGCGCCCGTCTAGCAACGCAGCGAGTGGAATGAATCAACTAAAGTTTTAGGAATCATGCTCCTGCAACAGGAGTATGCCGGCGCCCTCCGGCAAGCCCGTCTTTAGTC